>NZ_KV791112.1:0-3368 GCF_001807855.1 Streptococcus sp. HMSC10E12 | reverse complement strand
ATAGCTAAAAGCGAGTACGCTCCCTTTTAACCCATTAAACATGGTCTGCATTTCACTGGGACAGAACCAGTAACCGCATATCCTCTTCCATGTTTCTTGTTTTCACTAGTCACTTGACTATGAATTCACCTTTAGAGGTAGTGAATAAAGATATAAATTAAACAATTTATGATTTTAGTATAGCAAACATATTAGAAGATAGCAAGCTAACATTAATCGATAAGCTATTTGTCTCACTTCTTATTGAAGGTACTTGTATCAGTAGATCATCTCTCCTAACAAAAATAAAGTTACAATAATAGAACCTACGACGAAGTTTTTGTGTTCCGAATAACGTCTTGGTTTATGAGGATATTATATTTCCTTAAACTTTTTGTCATGTTTTTTATAAGTTAAGCCATAGCTCTTCCTTCATACTTTGAAAAATAAGAAAGAAATATCTAAAGGGCTCTATAATTTCTGTAGTGGGTAAAGCCACCGTAGAGATGGATTTTCCTTTTTTTAAAATTATAGAACTCGCTTTTTCAGTGTTCTAGTATTCATCTCTCTCTAAAAGTTAGTTATTTGTGACCCACTATGTTTAATAACGATGTGTCTCCATCGCTTTTCTAATTATCTCCATGAATGATTTAGTAGACTCTTCATCATTAACCTTGATAACTGCCTCCTTATTACCAGTTATTTCTTGTAGAACTTGAACATTTGCATCATTTCCCACTGCAGCGAGAATTTTAGTAGACACTTTAAACCATTTATTAGTACTCTTTATTTTGTTCAGTGCTAACTCATAATCATCTTTTGGTCCGTTACCATTCATAAAAATGATAACTGGAACTTTAAAACCACCTGGATTATCTAAAAACTCTTCCCTAGATAGTTTTTCGTTCAATTCATTTAGTGTATTACCAAAATTAGAAGCACCACTTGCCTTTAAGCCCTGCCACAAGAAGTCTTTCGGAGAAATTAGACCGTCAGTTAACCACTGAGAGGTTCTGGAGGATTGAAGAACAGCTATCCTTAATTCAGTAGAATATAATTTATTAGCTTTCTCTCTTAACAAGTCAACCATCTCTAGCATTATTGTATTCACTCTAGTAATCTGATCCTCATCCATGCTCATAGGGATGTCTAAGACACAAAATACGGGAAGTAACTTTCTAGGTATAAATTCTGGAACAATTGGCATAATTTTTTCCTTTCCTCTTTATTATATTGATATAGATAGACTAAATTTGAATAATAATTTTTTTTAAACAGTTTAGAATCCTACAAACTACAATTTAAAATTTAGTAAAAACACACTCCTAAAATCTTTTTTTTCAGATGACAATTTTAATACATCATTCCAGACCGACAGAAACATAACTTGCTCCTATCAGTTATTTACAATTCTCTTTCATTAATCAAATTTCCTTGAGAGTATGTTTGTAAGTATTTTTGTTTATTTGGTAGAGTTGTTATACCTGTACCTTCGCGTTTGCCGTCTTTCCAATCTCCATCATATATTGTGCCGTCTGGCCATATCATAGTTCCTTCACCATGAAACTGACCTGATAGGAAATCGCCTTCATAAATAACACCATTTGCCCCTTTAATTATACCTCTCCCTGTCCGGCCTCCTTCTTGAAAGTCCCCTTCATAAATATCACCATTCGCCCATTTAATTATACCTCTCCCTGTTCGGACTCCTTCTTGAAAGTCCCCTTCATAAATATCACCATTCGCCCATTGAACCATGCCCTCCCCTTTTAAAAGACCATCTTTAAAAGTTCCACGTAAGATAGTACCATCTGAATCGAGCATAATACCAATAGAAGGAACTCCTTCTTGAAATTTCCCATAAAACTGATTCCCAGAAGTATAATGTGCTACTCCAAATCCCTGTTGTTTATTACTAAACAGTTGGGTAGTCCCACGGTAACCATTGCCATCTTTTGTCTCATATTCTATATAAACTAATGACCTAGAATTTTCAATATTTACAGAACCATACACATTACAATAATTCATTCTTATTTTATTAGTAAATTGAAAAATTTTAGGCAATTTATTCTTAGTAAATTTTTTTACAAAATTACCATCTTCATCATAATACTCAATCCAAGTTTCACCTTGTGTGGTTCTTTTCATATATCCATAAGGCTTGAAATCTTTCCAAAATCCTTCCAGTTTATGCTTAGTAAAATCTCGTGTCCCATAAGAATAATGTTCATTCGATATAGAGAATAGCCTATATCCATCAAAATTATCAAATTTTAATATTATAGGTAGAGGAATTCTTATATCTTTTCCAACAATTTGCCTATTTTCAGTACATTGCTTCAATGCATTTAATTTCAGATTTTTACTATCGGTTATTTTCAATTCTCTTTCATTAATCAAATTTCCTTGAGAATATGTTTGTAAATATTGTTGGTTATTTGGTAGAGTTGTTATACCTGTACCATCGCGTTTATCGTTTTTCCAATCTCCATCATATATTGTGCCGTCTGGCCATGTCATAGTTCCCTTACCATGACGCTGATTTGATAGGAAATCGCCTTCATAAACTATACCGCTTGGCCAAAACATTTCACCTTTACCATGACGCATATCCTTATGCCAGTCTCCTTTATACGTTGTACCATCCGGCCATGTCTGCTTCCCTCTACCCTCAGAACAGCCATTCTCATACTCACCTTCAAAGACCCTGCCATCCGCAAAAGTATAAATCCCTTTCTTTCTCTTATCGTTCAAGAATTCACCCTCGAACATGTCCCCGTTGGGATATACTTCTTTTGCTGTCCCTTGGCGCATATTTTTTTGGAAGTCGCCTTCATATATGACCCCATTGGGATAATGAAACTGACCATTAACCCTACAACCATTTAAAAATTGTCCTTCAAAGGTAGAACCATCTGGCCATATCATTTTACCTTTCCCATTAGGGTATTTATGTATAAGTTCCCCTTCATAAACTACACCACTCGGGAAGGTTAATTTTCCTTTTACGGTTTCTTCCTTGTCTCTTTTTGTATCAGTCTTGATGTTAGGTGAAATCTTTTTACTATTCTGTATTGTATTTGCGGCAATATTCTCATAAGAATCATTAGCTGAGGTTTTAGAGGTTTCTTCTTCCTGAACTGCCACACTTTGATTAATTGTCCTTGCAATTGTTTGATACAGTTGCGTTTTTGTGGTTTCTTCTTCCCGTACTGCCACACTTTGGTTAATAGAATATGCAAAGACATCAAAGATAAAATTACAAAATTCTATAGTAAAACCATTAGATGATAAAGCAGACAAAAATTGTTTACGAGAAACTTCGTTCAAAGTACCTTGCTGCACAACACCGTAAAAATAGTCACCTGCTCCAACAGCCATAGCAT
>NZ_KV791111.1:0-5296 GCF_001807855.1 Streptococcus sp. HMSC10E12 | reverse complement strand
TGTCAATTTCAAGCTCTTCGAGCAAATTTTTTTCGTTTTTCAACTTATTACTCCTTTCATTCTATTCGGGTCACTTATTAGTTTCCCTAACTGACACGACTATTATATTTCAACCACAGCATCATTTTTACAATTATCACAAGAGGTCTTAAATTAATCACTTTTTGCTTATCTAAGTTTTATTTTTACCGATTCTGATAAATTATTGTTCGATAACGACAAAAAAGGGTTAAAACATTTAGTTTTGATACAATAACACCATAAAAAATAAGAGAATAAAAGAGGTAGCAATTATGTGGAATTGGACAAGATTTTTTTTAGGACATTAATTAACTTCTATTAAAATCAAATAATATAATTTAAAAGAGATTGTACAAAAAAGCCAGTACTCAAAGTGCTGGCTTTTTTGTAGCTTGATCAGAGATTTACCTATATGTTATAGGATAGTAACGAAGCCTTACAGCTAGAAAAGCAGCGCTAGTTAGTGAAATGGTCTCAGGAGAACTTCAACTATATTTCCTACTTGAAATAACTAGCTTACCTTGTTCAATAACACTTCGCCAAATTGTACCCCACTATCTTCACTGACTCGTTCCTGGCAATCGACACAATACAATGCTCTAGCCAATCGCTGTTGTCGCCCACCTACATAGACCACCTCTTCCATTCCAGGCAACATATAGGGTAGCATGGTATCAACCAGTTCATCAAAATGCGACTCGTCGTTACTTAAAAAGAAACGTGCAGGATGGTCACTATTATCAAAATCTCCAATAGCTACAAGACTATCATCTTCTGTCAAGAGATAGTAATAAGCAGCTGTGAGGTCTTCAGTGTATCGAAAGAATAAATGTGATTCATGACAAAATGGACATGTTCTATACTTATGACCAATAACCGATCTTAACCGACGTACAAGCAAATCAGATAAGGAAGCTTTGATACCCTTAAACCAGAACAAGATATTGGGTAGAATAAAACCAACAATTATAGGAATAACAGTTAGATTATTGTCCACAACCAAAAGATAAAACTGGGACATAGCTGTTAATCGCAGGAACCAGACAATAGTATTAAGGAAAATCAGATTCGTGCCACTCAAAAAAGTACTGACTACTGTAGACTCTTTATTCTTCACAAAAGTAAGAGTGACACACTTGATAGCAAACATAACTAAAAACAAAATAATATAGGCTAACATTGACTTACCTCATTTTCAAAATCAGTAAATTCAGAAGCTACTTCTCCTAGAAGAGAGATTAACTTAAAAGCACCCAAGGTATTATCTTGACTCAAATTCGTAAGCATACGGTCAAGAGTCTTTAGACAGCGTTTCTTCTCTGAGAGTTTCCGTCTATCCAATAAAGCACTATCTTCTAAGTCTTCAGTGTTACTAGAGGAACGTAGTTCGTTTAGATCATAAATATCCCCAACGTCCAGTACAGACAATTTTCGAAGCACTCTAGAAACAACTAATGAAGAATAATTCTGCGCGTGCTCTAGAAGTGCAGCAGACTCTTTCAAATTTTGAATGATGGTATCTCTTTTGGCAAGTTCTTCATCATCTAAAAGTAAAGCATCCAGGGGGAAAAGTTGTTCTACGATTGTCTTTTGACCTGGTACGAGAGAGTTACTTTGTCTCAAACCAGTGCTAGGGACAAAATGCTTTCCGTCTACAACTATAAGTCTCTTTCCTAACCATTTGTCAACAATACCACGCTCACTAGAAACTACGATACCATCCATACGTGTTCTTTGAATAGTAACCTCGTCACCTGCATTTAGGTTGGCAATCCACTCTGAAATGTCTTTTTTTGATAAATACATTATTTTGTTTCCTCCTTTGCGACTGATACGATATCACGAATAGCATCCTCATCAAGACGAGGTGCAGCATGCTTCCCACCTGCCATTCGTTCAATTCGTTTGGACCATCCACCAGAATTCTTATCCTTATGATAAATAACTGCTGTTGCTGCTTTCTCTACTCCCATAGCTTTAGCTAAATCCTTGCCACTTTCGTCAAGAACATTAACATAGATAATCTTGTTTCGTTCTTTTTCAGTTAAGCTCTTATTGAGTACTGGAATTGATTTTTGACAGTAGGGGCAATCAGGTCGAAAGAACACATATATCTCTGAAGCAGTATTTTTCTTATAAGGAAAAATGACATTATCTTCTTTAAAATAATCAAGCTGGTTTGATGTAATCTTTGTTGCGTGGAAACTTTGTTGCGTGAGTTCCTGATCAAAAACCGTCGTAACCATACGATTACTATAACTGTATTCATTCTTATAACTAGAGGTAAAACCAATCAGAATTACAGGTAACATAAATAACCCAAGAACAACTTTAGTCGATGTAAACTGGTGGGCATGGTCCACACCTTGATATACGATATAAAAGGTCGTAAGAACCCAAGGTAAGATAATTCCAAAAAGCAAACCAAACCAATCAAACGGAAATGTATAGACAACCCTATGGTTCACTACAACTACCGTCAAAATAGATAACGTCACAAGGATCGCATAGCTAATATACCAACCCTTGTAAAGAGGATTATCCTTTAACTTGGGGAATGCATCACAAAAGGTTTTCCAAGCAGATTCAATTTTTATTTTCATTAATTACCGTTACCTTTCAATCTTTTTTATCTTTAAAACAACACCAGATACTTACAACAAATTCAAACTATCATGTGACTTTCTTACATATTTTTAAATAGTTGAGAAAATGATTATATGTTGCAGTTGCTGCGCGTGACTTATTCTTTTTTCGCTGATAAGAGTTCATCAACCTTCTTGATAACCTCGTTATGTGAAACAAATAACGTATAGAGTATTGGTATGATTAATACGGTTTGCAAAATCACTTCCAGCACATTATTCAGGGTTAGCGAATGCCATGATAGGAAAAAAGTAACTACCGTAAACAAGTACAAAATAAAATATATAACAAGAACTAGCCAAGCAATCGTTAAGAAAATAAAGTAGTTGATTTTACCGATAACTTCATCACTTACTAGGCCCAATCCTTTCAAAAGTCTTGGTCTTTTTACTACGATTACAACTACAAGCGAAACAACTAACCATACAAGTCTTCTTCCTAAGTATTCCAAATAATCCATTCACAAACTCCTTTACTCTATCTATAAACAATAATGAAATAATCATCAAAAGGAAGTTTGATTTTTTCTGGCAAGACTTCTTTTGGGAATACAATGATCATATGTTCATACTCTATTGAGAATTCTTCATATAGACTAGTTAAATGTGGAATCAAGTCACTTTTGATATATGCCATAGGTATCATAGGGTACTCTTTCAATTCCCATGAGTCAGTTTCAACAACAGCTGATAACTGGAATTTATCATCATATAAAGGTTCTGATATCTCCTTAACGAGATAATCTATTTTCTGCAGTTCAGAAAAATCATAAGCCTCGCAATCACACCAATCTTTATGATTTGAAAACATCTTTTCTTGAATGATTTCGACAATAACGTCAGAAGCATTTGTTGTTGTTTGACTGAACAAAGAAATACTTTTACGCTTTAACATGTCATGTCCAGTTACACCTTCAACCTCGACCTCATTTACATATTCCAAAAAGTTCATTAAACGTTTAGATACTTGCGTATTATCTTTACGACTATTCTCGAAAACGAAAAATAAACTAGAATTCTCAAATGCTGGTTCTTCTGCGTAACCAAATATTTTAGAAAGTAGAATTGTTTGACGTTCTGTAGCTCGGTCATACTCAATAAAAAAAGGGTTATCGTTCACAAATACAACAGCATCAGGAACCATTAAAAGATTAACCCGACTAATGGGAAATACGACCTGTATGTTTAGGTCATAAACAGACTTGTCTTGTTTTTTTAAAAAAAGCTTGTTTAAGATTTTAGCAACTAATCGTCTGGTCTCTAGATCATGAATATTTACGGTTTGAGGTTTCCCTCCTAGAAGATTATTACTGACAATGCTATATACTGACCTATCATATTCAGTCGTTGTCGTTAGTAAACGTATTTTATCAATCCCCTTAATCATAGTAAGCAACCAGGTACTAAAACCTTTGTTCAGATAATATATTTTTCTCTTACCGCTTCTAGCATCCGAACATGCTGAAATAGGATGATTCACCTTCCCAACAAGACGATAAAACCATGAATTAGGGGTTTTGGATTTACGAGTTACTGCAGTATAAATGAGGTCTATGATTTCCTTATCAAAATAACCAAACCTTAGTAAATGATAAAAGATGATAAGTTCTTCTTCTGAAAACGATAGTGAGGTATTTTGATTTTTTGAAACAAAGTAAGTAGCTATTTTATTTCTCTGAGTGTAATGAATTTTATTTTTTTTATTTGAAATAAGTGAGGTAAAATCTCTATTTTTTATATCTTGCATTTTGTAGTCCTAAAATAGTCAATCAATAGGGTATATAGTCTGGTCTTTTTTCGAAGAGTATAGATATTATTTTTCAAGTCATGCTTAGCCTTTGATATAGACCTACTCAAGCATTCCTTTGTACCCGTAAAATACTGATTGATACTTTCATCTCCTCTCATTCATAACGTCGTAGTTTATTTTTATAACGATAATCCCTAAAAAAACATGGTTTATTCTAGCTATATAGTAGTTACTATTTACTCATTTATGATTTCCGAGTTTCTAATATTAGTCATCAACCCTATAAATACAGTAAACTCTTAGACTTTTGTTCTCTGTATACTTTCATTCATAAAATCTGGTTATTACATAACACTCGTAACAGCCGGTTTTATGGGGTTTTAAGCACTTAATAACTACAATTAGGATTCATTTATAATAGGTCGCTATAGTGTTCAGTATACCCTAGAATAGATTATTTTCAAGGGAGTGACATGGGTTGACTTTTAATATTCTTGCTCTATACTATTAGACATAATTAATAATTAAGGAGCAAATTATGGCAGGAAAAAACAAAAAAACTGAATCAGATTTTATCAAGGAACTTGAAGCCTTAGAACAACAAAAGAAAGAAGCTACAGAGCAACTTAAAGCTTATCAAAAATCACAGACTGATAAACTAGGGCAGATCTATTTTGAATTGAAAAAACTAGAAAATCCAGATTTATCTATTGATGAGTTAGTTGTTGAAACACAAAATAAGGTCAAAGAGGTAAAGAAGGAAATTAAGAGAAAAAGAGCAGAAGAAAAAGCAAGAAAAGATGCTGAGAAAACTAACAAAGAAACGTATAATGACTCTCAAAATTAGAGTCAAAACCACCCGTGAGAACGGGTGGCTTGC
>NZ_KV791110.1:0-2296 GCF_001807855.1 Streptococcus sp. HMSC10E12 | reverse complement strand
ATTGATCCAACTTCTCAGAAAAGAACACTTCATAACCAATATGAACCTGGTTTTATTGTAGCAAGGGATAAATCTCCACTAGAACTCTTAATTGAAAATAAGGAATTGTTTGATAAATAGAAAAAGCGAGGATAACCTCGCTTCAGATTGAAGTTAAAATCTTTAGAAGACACTTTTATAAGGACTTTGTCTTCAATCTGTGAAAAGGAGTGAAAACTCCTTTTCTTTTTGTAAGTCAGACTGAAACTTCCAAATTGTTTATTTATTTTATTGACATTTTCTATAAAAATAAGTACAATAGTTTTATTAGAAGACTATACTATATAGGGGGTATTGAAATGAAATTTTCTAATCGTTTACTGCTATTCCTTGCAGGAGTTGTTTTTGTCCTTTTAGGACTTTTCCTATTTACAAACCCAGTAGCTAATCTTGTTGCTTACAGCTGGTGGATTTCATTTGGTTTACTGGTTTCTTCTATAGCAGCTATTTTAGGCTATTTCTCTGCACCAAAAGAGCTTCGCTCACCTGTTTATCTTTTCCAAGGATTTGTTAGTCTTCTCTTAGCTCTTTACCTCGTTGCTTATGGCTTTGTGACCCTGCCGGTCGTCATTCCGACCATTGTAGGAATTTGGTTAATTGTAGAAGCCATTATTGCTTTCTTTAAAGGCAATCGTCTAGGATTGATTTTCCCTATTATTGGTAGCAATATCATGTGGGTAGCCTTGCTTGAATTTTTACTAGGTCTAGTGATTCTGTTCAATCCAGTGGCTACAGGTGTCTTTGTCGTTTATGTCATTGCCTTTTCATTTTTAGTTACTGGCTTCACCTACATTATTGAGGCCTTTCGTAAATAGTCTAGTTGCTATTTCTATCGCATTCAAAAAAGCTGGGAAATCATATTCTCAGCTTTTTTGTCTCTTTAATTATCACTTTTTCGCATTCCATTCTGCGTAGAATTGCTCCAAGTATTCTTCCAAAAAGTGATGGCATAGTGCTCTAGCATTCGATAAGTTGCAATAATAACCGGTCGAGAACGGGGCATCGACTCAATCATACCGAAAATAAAAGAGCGAATGTTATCTGCAAAAAGAAAGCTTAGATTCTTTGCGATTTCAACAAAAAAAGCACTGTTTGTACTGACCCCAAAAAGTTAGACAAGTAATTTAAGTGAAGGATTTAGTTCTGTATTTCACAGGACTAATGTAAGTGGCTCATTTGGACTATCCTCCTGTTTAGTTTTGTCACTTACAGTATAGTCCTTTTAGGCTTTTCTTGTATTTTGAGTTTAACTAGCACCACGGGTATTATTTTTCCTTTTACTTACCAGATAGAAGTTAAAACTTAATTGAAAAGAACCATTTAATTTAACTAATGCATGTTCTTAAAATTTCCTAAGTCTACCAACAGCTCTATCTAAATCTTTCTTTTTAATCAAAATTTTAAAATTGCCTAATTTATAGAATATAAGTTTTGTAATAAAACTTTAATCTTTTATGTAATATATTGTATATTACATAAAAGATTATTGTATGCTACAATTCGCCTTGTATAGCAGTATTTTGTACTATTATACAATATAGGAGATTTTATTCTATCTCTATAAAGTAATAAAGGAGTGTAAGCCCATGGAAAATGTTGTTGTCTCAATTTTTCATATTGAAAGTGAAGCCTTTCAGGCCTTTTCAGAATTAAAACAGTTTGTTCAAACTGAAAATACAAAATTAGCTCAGGCTTCAATTGTAAAAGCTGAAAATGGTGTTATTAACGTCAAAGATAGCTTTGACTTGATGAATTCCCTAGGAGATGATTATTTCGAAGGCGGATTAATTGGTAGTTTAATCGGAATTTTAGGTGGACCACTAGGTGTTCTCTTTGGTTTTGCTACTGGTGGAGCAATTGGCGCCTCCGTTGGTTCAGACAAAGAATTGATCAATTCGGCATTAATTACAACCGTTAGTAAAAAGTTGACTAATGGCGAAGTAGCTATTATTGCACTTGTACAAGAAAATGATGAATCTGTTTTAAATGCTATTTTTGAAAAGTATCAGGTTGACATTGCTAGATGGGATGTCGCTACTGTTGCGGCAGAGATAGAGTCAGCTCTCAAAATTCAAGAAGATTTAGAGCATCAAGCTAAAGCTCGCTTAATTGCGGATAAAAAAGAAGCTCGTCGTGAAAAATTTGATAAATTGAAAGCTAATATTAAAGAGAAATTTTCGAAAAAAAATTAACAGACTGAAGAGACTGAGGTAATTAGGAATCGGTAAACAGTCCATCTCTGATTACGAAAAACAAA
>NZ_KV791109.1:0-70538 GCF_001807855.1 Streptococcus sp. HMSC10E12 | reverse complement strand
ACGAGAAGTTTCCAGCTTCAGAAGACGTAGCATACGAATATGTAAATACATTAAATACTCTAGCAATGAGGCTGGAAAGTTTAGATGAGATAAAGGGAACGGTAGCTAAAGCTTCTAGTATTTACGAGAAGTTTCCAGCTTCAGAAGACGTAGCATTCCAATATGCAATCACACTATATAATCTAGCAAGCAGCCAGGAAAGCCCAGATGACTTAAAGGTAACGGTAGGTAAAATTCATGATATTTACGAGAAGTTTTCAAATTCAGAATTCGTAGCATATGTATATGCAAAAGTATTAGTTGATTTAGAAAGTATACAGGACACTGAACAGGATTTAATGAAAACTTTTGATAAAGTAATTGAAATTTACAAAAAGTTTTCTAATAAGGCAAATATAAGGGATTTATTAGCAGATCTAATCTCTGAAGATATTATAGGTAATATTTTTTATTCTAATGATAATCTAGATTCGTTTAATAGTGATGTAGTGCCAGTTATTAATAAAATGTTTAATTCTATCATTGAATTAGATGGTTTAAAACTTCCAGGATATGCTCCTTTAATAGAATTATTAAAACATTTAGAATGTTCTGATGAAGAAAAACTGCTTAAAATATACTGGATAGTACAAAAAATTAAGTACCAATTATCTATTAAAGATTTATCAGAAAAAAAATTTGGACACTATACTTCAGGAAATGTTTTACAAATACTCTTAAAACAAAGTAGCGATAATAAAGAAAAGTATTCTATTGAAGGGCGGACACGTTTAGGAAATGTTAAGTATATGAATGATCCTGAGGAAGGAACTATCTTAGATAAATATCTAGGTATAAGTGAATCAGATAATTTAGAAGATTCTTTAAAACCTAGTCCTTGGTTTTTGATGAGTTTAACAACTGCAATTGATGATTTAGCAATGTGGTCGCAATATGGTGCTAGAGCGGAAGGTGTCTGTCTGGTGTTTAAACCAGATAGTTTTAAAGTTGTTAAGTCAATGGCTGAAGCAGAGTGGATGAAAGAGAAAAAAGCCATTCCAAATTTGAAAGAGAAAAAAGCTACTCCAAATTTGAAAAAAAATATAGATTCTACAAACAAAGACTTCCTTTATCGAATTTGTTATCTTGATGAAAAATCATTACACGACGGTAGATCAAAAGCAGTAAAAAAAGATAATAATAAGATGTTAGATGGAGCAGAAATAAAAATTACAAATAATTGCCTAACAATTATAAAGAAACTTGTGGGAGATATAAAGAAAAATACACTATTGTACAGTGCTGTAGAGGAATGTCTCGAGGAAATACGTTATCTTTTTAAAGTATCAGACTACAGCTATGAATCCGAGCTACGTATTTTGCGATATGCTGAATTAACTCCAGATAATGAGGAGATAAAAATTGATAATAGTGGTCCTGTTGCGAAGCTTTATTTAGAACGTGATATGCCCGTTCAATTAAAACAAGTTATCTTCGGACCTAAATTTTCCAACCCAGAGCATGTGACTCCATTGCTCCAACTTCTTGATAAAGATATTAATTTTAAACGCTCTGATAGAAAATTTAAATAGAATAAGCCACAAAAGTAATTAATTTTCACTAAAAGGATAACATTTTTTAGAAGATGTTATCCTTTTTATCGATTTGGAAAAAATTTATGGAACAATATGTATATTCGGAAAACAAGTATTTGTTGAATACACATATTAGTTATGATAAACTACTACTAACAAGAAAATTGTTAGATTTGAGGCTAATATGAAACAAGAAACACTTATGAAAAATATAAACGAGTTGCTTGAGATTATGCCTTGGTATGTTAAGGAATATTATCATGCAAAGCTCGTTATTCCATATAGCTACAAGACACTGTATGAGTACTTAAAGGAATATAGACGATTTTTTGAATGGTTGATTAGCGATCATGAGAAATTAGGTGAAACTGTATGTTATGCAGACTATGATACGATTGCCGATGTTCATATTGATGAGCTGGCCCATTTACCAAAGTCTGTTATCGAAGGCTACTTTGTTTACCTTCGTGAAAATACTGAGCGTCGTTCAATATCTGAAGTCAGCATTATTCGAACTAAAGATGCTCTCTCTAGTTTGTTTAAGTATCTTACTCAAGAAACTGAGGATGATGAGGGTGAACCTTATTTCTATCGAAATGTCATGGTTAAGGTGAAGATCAAGAAGCCCAAAGATACCTTGGCTAGTCGTGCAGATAACATGAAAGAAAAACTCTTTCTAAACGATACACAGTCTTTCTTGGACTATATCGACAATGAGCATGAAAAGAAAATCTCAAAACGTGCCCAGGTATCATTTGTCAAAAATAAAGAGCGGGATCTTGCTGTCATAGCACTTCTACTATCTACTGGAGTCCGTTTATCTGAATTAGTCAACCTAGATATGCAAGATGTCAATCTAGCCACAAGGACGATTACAGTTATTCGAAAAGGTGGGAAAAAGGACGTTGTAAATATAGCTCCGTTTGGTGTACCTTATATCGAGCGTTATTTAGAAATTAGGAAGGGACGTTACTCAGCAAGTGATTCAGATAAAGCATTCTTCTTAACGACTCAAAATAAAGTGCCTGCAAGGCTTGGAACACGTTCTGTCGAGCTTTTGGTGAAGAAGCTATCTACCGCCTATGGTAAACCCACTACTCCTCACAAATTGCGACACACACTTGCGACACGTCTATATGAGCAAACAAAAGACAGCCTCCTAGTCTCTCAACAATTGGGACACAAGGGGACTGCAATGGTAGAGGTATATGCACACGTAGCTGCAGAGACAACTAAGGAAGCACTAAGTGACTTGTAATTGATTGTCACTTCAATATTGCTATACACGATGCATATTGTAATGTACATATCATATTGTAGCAATTCTAATAGAAAGAAAATGGAGATTTAGATTATGGACTATTTTGCAAGTAATTTAAAATTATTAAGATCGTCTTTCGGAGAAACACAGGAAAGTTTGGCAGAAGCATTACACGTGGGAAACAGTACAATTTCTCAGTATGAGAGTGGTACTCGAAAACCAAATGATGATGAGATACTCAAGAGTATTGCTAAGCGCTATGGGGTTACAGTAGATTCTTTATTGTCAGTAGATTTTTCTAATACTTCTCCTGATTTAGTTGCATTTATAAACAATCCAGATAGAATTTTGCAGGAAATGATAAAAATTTTCCCTGTATATGAATTAGATGACACCTACTGTCCAGAATATCTTAAAGCTTATAAGGAACATGAAAAATTACTTTTTGGTTCTCTTGAAGAAAAAGAAACAGTTGATATTGATTTTATTGCAGATACTTACGGTAAGGCATTAACTGAATATAAAGAAAATAGTGATACATTTTTAGTTATTCTAGTAAATGTCTTGAGCCTCAAGCTTCTTCGTTATTCTACTACTTTTAGTGATAAATTTAGTAACCAAATGAAAGATTTTAAATCGAACAAAAATAAAAATAAAAAGGATATAAAAGCTCTGATTACGGATGTTGTTTTACCCAACATCAATGATAATGAGATAAAAACACCTCTATTTAAGAAAGCAATTAATGAGTTTTTTTTACCTAATATTGAATTACTAAAGGAAACTCAAAAATACAGTAAGGTTGCTGATTACTTTTTTGTTTTAAGGTATATTTGTGACTTAGTCGATAATGATGAGGACTTTGCAACTAATCAATTGATTGGTTATAAATTAATTTATGACTTGGCTAGGATTAATAACCCATATGCTATACACTTCCTAGAAACTGTAAAAAAAGTTCACAAACTGTGAACGACAACATAAATAATTTCCTTTATACTATACTTAACAAAGATAAAGGAGAAATAAACAATGAATGAAATTAAAAAAGAGTTCAAAGAAATTGATGAGGAATGGGATTATGGAGCATTAGCTAAGATAGCAAGTATTCATGGTGGTCCAGAAAAATTAATTGAGAAAATTTACGATGATGGTTACGATGATGGTCGTAAAGATGCCGTGAAAATGTGTGCAATCATTTGTAGTGGTGCCTATGTTACAAAAACATTAGCTAAAGTTTTATGGAATAAATTTAAAAGTAATAAGGAATTTGAAGCCGTCAAGCAAACTAAAGCAAAGGAATATGCTGAAAACCTATTGAATGAAGCAGATAAAGATCCTGATGTTATTCTTGATAAAGATGATAACATCATTACGGTTGATTTTAGTCAACCTATTAGAAACGAAACAATATCAATGTAATAATGCTCCTTTTTAGAGAGTCAAATGGTATAAACTAATAGTGTACAGATAAAATACAATTCTGTATACAAAAACAAAGGAAAAAAGAACAATGCCAGAAAATAACAAATACTTAGAAGGCTATACTCAAGGCTATGAAGAAGGTTACGAAGAAGGATATAATGCTGGATGTATTAAAGGCCATGATGAAGGCTTTAAAGAAGGTCGTGAAGAAGGCTATGAGGATGGTGTCTTATCCGCATTAGCCGAAATGGAGAAAAATGAATAAATTATTGTTCATGGTTAAAAAGCAACAACCACAAATATAGGTTGTTGCTTTTTTTAGTATATGTGATTTTCCAAAAGCTGAATTTGAAGAATATTGTCGAGTTGGACCAATCTATACCCTTCACTAGTCTTTATTGATATTTCCTTACGAGACAGCTCTCTCACTTCGCCGAATAAAGTAATTTTTCTATCACGATGTTTGATAGTGAACTGCCCTTTAAGTTGGTTGACATGGAGTTGAGAAAGTAATAAGAGTTTCTGAGGCTTACTTAGGTCTGTTGAGAAGTCAACACGATTTTTAGCAGCATGTAATGATGAAGTATGCTCAGACAGAAAGAACCCCATCCACTTTTGCATCCCTGGATCCTGGTATTCTCTTGCTGCTTGAAATGGTAAATAGGAACGATCAATCATTTTAAACCATCTAATCCTCCAGCAGAATGTCCTCCGATGAGCCTACTTCTGGCAATACTTCTCGATGCACCGTCAAGTGCATTAGCTTTTAGTAGAGAGGTAAAGCCAAATTGGTCTCTGATAGAATCTATTGCTGTCTGGAGCCTTTCCTCTTTTTCAATTTGTTCGACATCATCGAATAGTGAGATTAATCCAAAAGATTCATCTACAAACCCAGAATAATTAACCGCTACACTTCGGATTGCTCCTGAAGTGTATTTATTATGGAATAACTTCAACACATAGTTTGTCAGAATGTCGGTGTTATTCGTTGGTTCAATTTTCATTTGAGTATTGATAGAACGCTTGTTCTCATGCTTAGAGTAGCCAAGGTGTATTGAAACAACAGTCGCTTTCTTGCCTATCTTTCTCAATCGGATAGCAACTTGCTCGGCCATCTCTCTAAGGACAATTTCAATATCACGTTGTCTAAAATAGTCTCTAGGGAGAACCTGGGAGTTGCCTAGGCCTTTTGATTTTGGTTTATAGGGCTTATGAACGTTACTTTCATCAATACCATTAGCATGAAACCATAAACGAAGGCCAACTACTCCTAGTTCTTTCTTCAAGATATCTGGGTTAGCATTTGCCAAGTCTTTGATTGAATGGATACCTAACGTGTTGAAGCGTTTCTCCATTCTTTTACCGATACCCCAGAAATCTGTCATCTTAGGAATAGACCATACCTTATTCTCCACATCCTCATAGGACCAGTTAGCTCTCATGGTTGGAGTTTTCTTTGCTTCATTATCAAGGGCTAATTTAGCAAGTAATGGGTTAGCATTGGACATACCAACGGTTGAATAGATGCCAGTTTGTCTCCAGATGTCCCTTTGGATTCTAGCTGAAATAAGGTCGAGCTTTTGCTTTCGTGACAACTGCATATCTGGAACGAAGTAATTAAGAGAACTAGACAGGTCGATAAACCCCTCGTCTATAGAATAGGGGTAAATATCGTTAGGGCTACCATAGTTTTGAAAAATACCTTGGATTTCCATATTAACTGCTATATACTCGTCCATTCTGGGAGGAACGATGAAAGTCACTTTTGCCCAGTCTTCAATGAATCGCACGTATTCTAAATCAGTTCTTAGTCCTTGTTTCTTGGCATTGTAATATGAGAACTTTCTTGTTTGAACATCAAAAGGGAGGTCGTATGCTCTTCCTACGTTTGATTTCCCAAACACTTTCTTAAATATCGGTGAAGAAGCTAGGATAAGACCTGCAGAGTTATCAGCTCTACTCATAACACATAGAGAAGTCTTTAGAGGATGTAGCCCTCTTTCAATACATTCTACACTAGCATAAAAAGACTTCATATCAATAAAGGCAATATCACTGCGAGGCTCCCTAGTGTAATCGAAATATCCCATGTGTCACCTCTTTTTGTTAGTATATAAACTAACAAAAGTATAGACTATTTTGGTGAGGTTTTCAAGAGTTACAGTGTTGCCAATAGTCTTTGAGAGTAAAAAAAAACACCAATAGCTGTGTAATTGGCGTTTTCAGTAGTCTTCTAAATATTTTTAAAAGGGGTATCGAGTTATGAGGAACTTATTCAGAACTTCCCATTGATGATGACTCGGTAGAGGCATTAGAGTTATTACCTTCGTTATTATTATCTAGGACATTGGCACCCAAGAGTGAATTATAACCATTTTCATCAATATAGCTATGGTATTCAGGATTTAACATTGTATCATTTGATGATTCGGGAACCCCAGAATCTTGTTGTTGTGCAGGGGTTTTTGGGGTACTTCCAGCTACAGTTTTGGTGTCACTCTGAGCTGATTCACTAACAGTTGCTTGAGTAGAGCTTGAACTAGATGTTGATGGTTTCGTAGAGGATGAGGTTTCCGTTTTTGAGGTGTTTTTGCTTGTGTTATCATCTTTAATCTCAATTAACTTCTCATATATCTTTTGCGTCAAAGCATTTTGTTGTGAGGCCGTTAATGATGCTGCGACACGAATAACAACCGTTCCATAAACATAGTGTGAACCAGGGTTGATAACAGTTGGTAGACCATCGAATGCACTTAAATAGTCATTTCGTTTTTTGGCATCTTCAGCCGTTTTATAGACTTCAACACATCCACCTGCATCTGTACCTTTTGCAACTAAGTCAGCTCCAGCAACTGGATTAGTCACTTCATTGTCAGAGAAATAAACTGCTGCCGTATAACTTCCTTGCTTGTTTAAACCTTGGTTTGGATCATTATCTTCTGTGGCTGACTGAACTTCTGAAATTGTATCAATTTCCTTAAGACGACTTTCCACAAATGTATTGGAAGGATTGGTAATTTGTTTTAACTGCTTAACACTTGTTGAATACTTCTGGTTTTTATCATTAAGATTTTTTATTTCTGTCGAGTAGTTAATTGGTTTTTTTAGTGATTTAACTTGTTTATTGATGTCACTTGTTTTCTTTTTGATTTTAGGAATTACTTGCTTCTTCTTTTCGGCAGTAGAGACTTCGTTTTTAAGTTCAACCGTCAGATTTTCGTCTAAGGGCTTATCTTTACTGCTAAGTAGTTCCTTAGATACTTTGATTGTTTCCTCTAAGCTACTATTTTCTTTTTGAATTTTAGCTGTCACTTCATTAAATGACTGTACCGCTCTTTGATGTGGTGAAATTGCAAGTAAATAGTACCCTATACCAAAACATAATAGTACGATAAAAGAAATTATGGCTTTTTTCTTTGAATCAATTTTTTTCATAAAATCAGATTTCATTTTTAATCTCCAAAAATCAAGTGTTCGTTACCTCAAATAGCTAACGGGGACTTCCTATTAAGTATTCTGTTTTTATTATACTTAAATGTTCTCACATTTTAAAGCAGTCTTTTGATTATTATTCAAGAAAATTACTGGAGTTTAGAAGAAAAATGTTGCGCGTGCTATATGATTCAATGCAAAAAGGATAGCATACAGTGATGCTATCCTTAGTTTGTCCTAAACATATTAAACCATCTAGTCCACCAGCAGAATGACCTCCAATCAACTTGCTTCGCTCCAAGCTTCTTGATGCTTCTAGCAAAGAGTTTCCCAGCTCATGGCACTTGATGAAATTTTTTACCTTGGGATTCTCCTTTTTATAAGAGAAAGAAGTCCCACTGTCACCAGCCAAGGTTAGACCTTCTATTTATCGGTTTGAAAAATGGTTCTCCATGACTTTGATTCCATACTCTCCAACTATATTATAGAAGAAATTTTCAAAATCATACCCCAAAACAGAACAATCAGTTTACTTGATGTACTTATAGGTATAACTGTTTGCAACTCATATAATTACTGTAATAGATATCATATAATTGGTTAAGGATTATCTCTGCTGCTGGTTCGAACTCATCGACTTCATCTTGAAAAGCATAGATAGCCCAATGATTAGACATCTCTTTTACAGAATTTAAAAACGTTATAATTTGTTTGCTTGTCGGAAGAGCCAACAAATTCTGTTGTTGATCAATTATAGAGGATAATATTTTAGGAATACTTGTATCAAATTTATCGGTATAACTGCTATCTCCTAACAAATAAGGATTTTCTTTTAATTTATCTAATTCCTTAATAAGATATGCTAAATAGTGTAGATTCCTTTCATCCTCATTGGCCATTGTATAAACTTTTTTTTCTCTATCTATATCTTGTGCATATCTCTGGTCATCTAAATCATCATGTTTATTTGATGAAAATGTTGTAATTGCATTTCGCATAGTAGCTAATAAAACTAATTTTTCCAATTCCTTTTGTACTTTATCAGCTTCTTTTTTTTCTTTTTTTTCTTTATGATCTTGTAAAAATTTTAAAGCTCCTACTCCTTCTGAACCTAGACCTAAAATAGTTACAATATTAGCAATATTTTCTAACATAATATTTTCTAATCCCTTTCAATTTTAGAAAAAACATCCATACTAACTCTATAGAACTCCGCTAACTTAACTGCCATACTCAAATACATATATGTCTATCCGTTTTCCCAACGAGCAACTGTACGTTCTGGCATACCAATTCTGCTCTCATGTCAACCTCATTATGAACTGACTAAAAATTAAAACAACTTGATGATAGAGTAAATGATAATCCCAATTAAGAGGTAAGCTAGAAGCCCCCTCCAGTCGAAAGGATGGCGCGTTACTTTAAATTTTACTTTCATAACCTTTTTTGATGTACTCTGCTAACCTCCCCTATATGCTTTGTGGAAGGAATATCGGGGTTATTCCCCGATTTCACACTTAAAGGTGAAGAACAACAAGTGAATTGTGATTAGAAACCTGTGTTTCAACATGAGTGTTCTTTGAATTTAGCACGTATATCTTACTTCTTTCTCTTTATTAATCTTACATATAGTTTATAACTCAAATGGTTTATAATTTCAACACTTTTTGGTGATTTAATATATTGAATTGTCAAATTAAGCGCACATTTCCCCTCTAAAATACTCCAAAAGGTAGTTGCTGTTAATACGTTTCTACGATTTAAGCGATTTTTGAAATTCTAAATATCGCAACATTGCAATATAAATTAATCGAATAACCATTTTTAAATAAGTTAGACTTTCGTATATATAAGAAACGCCCTAACAAAAGTTAGAGTGTTTTTTTGTAGTATTTTTTTTCTAGATAATTTATAAACTTTGAAAAACTATCTCTTAGATAGTCTGACTTGTGTGTAGTATTCTAACTCATCATTGATTCTTATTACATAAAAAATGACAATCTGAAGTAACTCCAAATAATTCTGTAAATGTTCTTCTTCGCTTTTATAAGCAAATTTACCATGAACGAATTTATTCCGAATCTTTAATCCATTACCATATTGTTTATCATCTAAAATATAAGATAAATAATTATTTTCATGGTCAGAAAAAAGCTTATCTGAGTATTCACAATATCCTTTTCTGCAAAGGTCTTCTGCAATATCTAGTATCAATTTATCTTTATAGTATAGGCAATATGTACCTGACCTCCATAATTTATTCAAAATGTTAATTTCTTGAAAATTTGTAAATGTTATCAATTCATTTGATAGTTTTAGAAGGTCCTTATCTATTAAAATTTTTATCAGTTCAACTTGATAATCTTCAAAATCTGTAATTTTTACACCAGATTTAATATGTTCAAAGAATGCAGAAGGTTCTTCTTTTGACGAGATGGTGCTTAGGGTACTTTGGTCAGAGAAAAGGGTTGAAAATAAAGAAGAATTATCAGAAGTATTGCTCAATTTTAAAAATTTTTTCTCATTAAATGATTTTAATGATGCATAAGAAGAGGCTTTAGATTTAATCTCTAATAAACCTTGGTCGATTTCCCCGTTTCTAAAAAATAGTTCGTATTGGTCTAGGATACTATCCATTTCACTAACAATAGATTTTCCTCTTTCATAATAAGAAGATTCTTTATTGGAAGGGTGGAATTGAAATCCTTTTATATTCAATTCGGCTTCTAAATAAGTGTTGAAGTACCATTCAATAATCTTCTCAATATCAATATCATTTTTCTTTAGATAAAAAAAATATGCAGAAAATAACATATCATAAGACAGTTTTAAATGATGATCGTAGTCTTCGAAATGAGCATTTGATTTTGGGGAAAATAAACGAGTGAAACTAAATGTTTCATCATTTGCAACTAACCAAGGTAATCCTGTTTCATAATTGAAATAATCAAGTATATAAATATAATTATTTAATAAGGTTGGGAAATCATGATATTCATCTAGTATCGTTTTGTTAATAATGATTTCATTATTTACTTGAGTACATAGCACATCTGATTGTAAAGGACTTATAGCAACAGACTGAGAGTACTGTATTCCCTCATTAGTTTGAAAATGCCTTTCCCAAAATTTATCGTATGTTCTTTTTGCTAAAAGTTTAGTTTGATCATTAAACTCATATTTACTTAATTTTTTATACTCAACTATTAATTGTAAATAATTAGGGTTTATAGAGTCAATCTCACAATATTTTCTGGCTAAATCATTTATCTCTTCATTTGTGATTTCCAATTTAGTGTATAAGCCATTTTGGGAATCCGTATATTTTCCCGATTGATTATTCAAAAAGAACTCTATATTTCTAGGTAGAGAGAGAAAGTTTTCTTTGATAACTTGTGGAAATAGGTCAATCAATTCTGTAACATTTTTAAGAGTCATTGTCCGAATATCATATTTTTTAATATATAATTCAAAATCTCTAACGTCATTTTGATTAATTTTTCCTAAAAACAGTACCAACTCCCAAAAAACATTCCTATATGAAATATCAATGCTTGTATAATCTATTTCAAACATTGAAACGGGGAAATTCTTAGATAAGTCAGTATTAAATTGTTTAATTAGATATTTGAAATTTGAGAATTTACTTTCCTTTTTTAATAATTTTAGAATCAAATATATTTCAATTAAATCATTAATTTCATTTGAAGACTTATACGATTCAATATAGTTTTGAACCCTATCGTATTGAAATGGTTCTATTACATTACGAGGAGTGTGAAAATTTTGATTTGACATATTTTTTATATTCCTTATGATGATTTGGTTGTTTTTATAACATTAACATTATATAGTGTCTAGGTACACCATTGTTTTGGTCAACTTGAATTGATTTTCATCGTTAAAAAATATTTACGTGTTGTGCAAAGATTTCGACTCTTTTTTCTGTCCACTGCATTGGTAGAGGTAGTGTAAAATAAGTTGTGTAAACACAAAAAGGAATAAATTCGTTATAGTAGAGTTGCGAAACATTACTAGAAAGAGATTCATTCCTATGACTCAGTTTACCGCGGGACTACTTAACTTCCTAGCCCAAAAGTAAGATATTGATGAATTTTTCAAACCTAAATTTAATTAGCATTTCATTCCCTTAAGCGTGATAATTTCGCTTGTTTCAATGATATTATACAGCTAAAAAAAACACAATGATTTTGTTGATATAAGTGAAATCTTCACTATTTTCGGGAGAAAAAATAGTACGCGGTTTTTACAAGATAAACTTGATGGCAGTACCTTACCTGTATAAAATGATACCTTTGAGGATACTGTTACCAGTTACACGACAGTTTAATAATAATTTGATTTACTGACCTTTCTAAATCTTGTTAACAGAGGTGGCCGATACTGATTGAATTCTGTAATCAAATTTTCTTTTATCTGATGAAAAATGCTTTGGTATATCTACTATGAAAATTACTAGAGTTGAGAAGTGAAGTGTTGTGCGTGGTATGACAACTCAATACAAAAAGGATAGCATCATATGCTATCCTTATGTCGTCCTATATTTATTGTGCAGGTCTCAAAGTTGCTGCAACTGTCCGAATAGTACTTTGTGTAAGCTCATCTCGTTTTTCTTCATCAGTGATTACACGAGGTTTTGGAAAGTTCTCGATAGGCTTTTCATGTTCTTGAGCTTGCTTTTTAGCTTGTTCAAGTCGTTGGTGTTGGGCTTCTGGGCCCCAGTCTTTTTCTGCAGCAATCTCAGAGACCATAAAGGCACTATATCGATATGCCTCTGGAACAATCGTCTGGATTTGTTCTTTAGTGAAGCGGTCTCCCTCATTATAATCGACGACATCCCAAATTAGTCCGCCATTGCCATCTTCTCGTGCTGCAAGGAAGTGTTCGCATCCAATAGGATTTGAGAGATTGATCATAAAGAGTTCTTCAGACCATTCTCCAGTCATAACGGCATCAATGAATGTTTTATATTCATCGTCTGAGGCAAATGTTAGTTGACCTTCTTTTTCAGCTTTTTGAGCTTCACATAATACCTCAAATCGTTCTTGGTATAGTGAGAAATTGTACTGCTTCAAAAAACTTGCTTGTTCCGTTGTTAAAATATTTTTCTTCATCGTGATTACCTCTTATTCTAAGTTAAATGTCAGTGTTACTTTAGTCAATGGGATGTGTTTAAGTCCCCAAAAGCCAGATTTCAGCAACACTTTGAACATACCAGCTACATTTCCTTCTGTATCTTGCCTAAACTTTTCATCTCTGATTTCCGTAAGACCTTTAAATTCATGAGAAATACTACTAGCAATAGATGAACGCATCGACTCTTTGATATTGTCTACGGTGTCAAATCGTCCTCTTATATTTGCATTGTGTCTATCGTCAAAAATGATTTTATTGATTTGACCTTTGCTGAAGTTTCTTAAGGCAATAGCTACAACATAAGGAAGTGCGATCCCCAATGTAACTAGTGGGTGTGTCAGAATATCAAAGACAATACCTTTTAGAGTGGTGATAAGTACGATATAAGCCAATGCACCTATCAATTTAAAGTAATTAACTGACATCGTAAATTTATTTTTTCGATTAGCTAATAACAAACCAATACATACATAAACTACTAGTAATACCAGGGCGACAATATGAATCGTCTTTGTTGAAACATTGAGAATATTGTTTGCTAATAACAGAACTGAAGTAGCTGTTATAAATATGATTTCAAGGAAATAAATACTTTCAGCACACCATTTCATCAGTAACATGAACATTAATTTATTATTTTTCAAAAAGACCCCTTCTTTCTATTTATATGGTCTTGATTTCATAAGTCCATAATTATATAAAATATCAGTCCTCATATAAGCAACAACTTCCTTCCTAGTTTGTTTTAAAGTACTTCTAAATTATAGGAAAACAAATATCTATTTGTAACCCAGTGACACCTCCTAAAAAAACACAACTCTTGTGAGCTGTGTTTTTAGGGAATGATGAATTTAGAATAGGGAAAAGGAATTTTAAGAAGTGGGTGCTATCTTAGTACTCTTTACTACGTTTAGAGAAACCAAGCATGCCAAGTGCAGTAGTCAAAATAACTGCACCTGCAGTAGCAATGGCTGATGTTGATTTTTCACCAGTGTTAGGAAGAACTTTGATAGCTTGTTGTTGGACAGGCACTTCTTCTACTGGAGTTACTGGGGTAGAAGTAGGTCCGCCAGACTCTCCTACTGGTGCTGCTGGTGGTGTATCGAATGAAACAAGATTTGATTTATAGGCATTACCAAAATCAATCTGATAGAAATCATTTTCTACAGTAGTACCTGCAGGGACTTGCAATGTAGCAGGGAGATTAACTGTTACATTATTATTTTTTAGAATGTAGTCTTGGTAATAATCTACTGGATTTTTGGCTACCCAGAGATAGAATTCACCAGTTGGGTTAAGACCAGATTCATTTAGGATCTTGTTGATGGCATCAGTACGCCCTTCATCTGAAAGTACGTGATACATATCAAAAAGGTCTTTGACATCTTTGTTCTTGCTATCGACAATAGTAATAGCATCTTCATCTACTGTGAAGGCACCATCTTGCACGTCATCAAGGAGTGCAAATTTAAGTGCTTGTTTAGATGCAGCCATTTCTTTGTATGGGCTATAGTCAGTCGTCAAATGGAAGGTTACTTTATCATCGTCAGTAGTCTTACCGTCGATGTCATTTCCTTTTGAATCTGTAACAGACATATGTGGTTTTGGAGCCGTTGGTGTTTTGTTAGTTACAGTATTAGAAAAGGTCTCATAACCGTTGCGACCAGATTTATAAGTATTATCATAGAAGCCGTTGTCATCAGAGGCTACAAACTTGATAGTAGGTGCTTCAAGAGTTTTACCTTCATATTTAGCTGTAAATGTGTAGGTCTTAGAAGCATCATCATAGTCAACGTTCCAACCTTTAGCCTCATTTTCAGCTTTGTTGGCTTCGATGTTAGGAACTTCTCCAAATTCAAGAGGATCACGTGTTGTCACAGTGTCGCCAACTTTTGCATTGGCAAAGATATTTCCATTATTCAAAACATAGGTGTGTTCATCATTTTTAGGAATCATCTTACCATTAACATTTTCACCGTCGCTGTTGAGGACAGTTTTAGTTACAGTTGGTTGATAATTCATACTGTAGTCATGGTAGCTTACAGATGGAATTTCTGGTTTAACAGGTTCATTAACCTTTTTAACTGTAGCTGATGGCACCACGTTTGGATTAGTGAATTCAAGACTCAACTGGCCATGCGTATTGATAATCCAGTTATCATCAATGTTAAGAATTGGGATAATACCAGTAGTCTCGCCTGGTTTCAAGACATAGGACTTGTTAAGTGCAATACTACGGTTGATATCTTCCGCAAAGCTTGAGTTACCATCGTGGTTTACTGAGTAAATTTCTTCGCCATCAGTATAAACGTGGTAGTTAAGATTTTGGTTAACACCAGTATTAGGACGGTTACTTGTATAAGCATAGTTCCACAAATCGAGACTATTAAGTGTTACGGTTGTCGAACCGTCTCCGTTAGCAACAGACGTGAAATTAACCTTACCATTAAGGGTACCTGTACCCAAAACGCCCAAGCTATCATTAGCTGAGTCATTCATATCGTGCGTGAATGAGAAGGTTCCGTCTGGATTAACACTACCATTTTGAACAGAGTTACCATAAGTCAACTGGTCAACATTTTGTGTTGTTACTCGTCCGTCAACATTAACGTTAGCATTATCCTTCATAGCAGCATAATCTTTGTTAAATTTGTCGATGGTTTCTTTGTTTGACGCAATCTGCTTATTAACCTGCTCAGTATAGGTGTTGTAATCACCTACATTATTACCATCTCCACTTGAGATTTCAGTAGCTTCAGCTTTAATAAGTCCATTACTGTCTTTAACGGCTTTATCTACTTGAGTTTCAAGTGTGTCGTGAGCTTTGTCAGCTGCATCATAGGCTGATTGGCGTCCAGATGCGTCCTGAGTAGCTTGTTTGATTGTAGCTACTTGTTCATTTTGGTCGGCCTTGATTTCAGCTTGCTTTGTTGCGAGATCTTCACTTGTAGTTGGTGTCCCTTTATCTTGCGTAGCATCTTGTGTTACTTTAACACCACTGTCTTTTGCAGTAGCAACCGCATCTGTGACAGCTGTGTTGTCTATAGTTACCTTTTCAGCTTCAGTAGATGTATTAGCCTTTTCAGCGTAAGCGTTATTATCATTACTACTTACTGGTTGTATAGTAGCTACTTCTGCTACTGTTTCAGTAGGTTGTGAATCAGTAGTGTTTGTTGCAGTCGCTGTGGTTGTTGGAGTAGAGACATCTGAAGTTGCAACAGCTGTAGCTTGTGACATAAGGCTGTCTGCGTTTGCTTGTGAGGTAGCCACTGGTTCTGAATTTACAGGAGCTTCAGTTACTTCATCTGCGGATGCTTGAGAAGTTCCTCCAACGATTGCTGCAGCACCGAGTGCAAGTACACCTACTGCTCCATAGACCTTATTTTTACGAATAGAGCCATGTCCTTTCGTGTTATTTGAGTCTTTAAACATTTAAAATAATCACCTTTCTTAGTTTAAGTACCATTTATCTTGTTTCACAGCTGTACGTTGAAGACCAAGTGCTGCCAAAATCAAGAATCCAAAGGTAACGAGTTTTGTTCCAGCTTCCCCTGTTTCAGGAAGTGTTACCATTTCTCCTGCCTCGGTCTTAACAGAGACAGTTCCATCCTCATTCACTGCTCCTCCTGCCTGTGAAGCTGGAACTGAGGCTACAGAACCATCGAAGTTTTGTACGACAAGATCACTATTGTTTGTTGAGACAACTTTATAACCAGTATTTGTGACGACTGGTTGACTAGGAGTCACATTAAGTACAACTTGTTTTGTTGAAGGAGAAACGTCCCCTGGTTTAGGTGCTTCTTGAACATTCGTGTCGCTAACTTTAGGAGTTTCTTCAGTTTTAGGAGACTCAACTACCTTGTTTGAAGATGCTGCTGAAGTTGAAGCTACTTCTGTACGATTGTCTGATTTATGTTCAGATGGCGTAGAGACACCAGTTCCATTGGTTCCGTCAAGAATATGAGGTGTATTTGTAGCAGTTTCAGACAGTTCTGGAGAAGTTGATGATTTCTCAGAAGATGTTGTTCCTTCGCTACTTGGCAAACTTACACCTGTTCCAGAAGTTCCATCAGATACTTTAGGTGTTTCTGAACTTGTTGAAGAAGATTCAGCTGAAGTTGATGAGCCACTAGGTGCTTCAGAACTTGAAGCGTTATTCCCTTCAGTTGGTGCTGGAGTTGGTGTGGCAACCGTTGACCCTTTATCATTAACAGTATTTGTTGAACTTTCACTGCTACTGCTAGTGTTATTTTCACTATTGTGGTTAGTATTAGCAGTATCCGTAACGTTAGGCTTAGTAGGGGTTTCAGTTACTGTGTGCTCTGAAGGGGTAGGTGTTTCTGATGCAGTTGAAGTTGTATCAGAAGTAGAGTTTCCTTCACTTCCTTCAGAGGTAGCTGTAGACGTTTCAGCAGTTGTACTTGCATTGTCAGAAGTCGTAGGTGTAGCCTCAGAAGTTTCTGATGTCTTCCCTTCGTCTTGACTTGGCGTAGTAACACTTGGTGTTGTAGGTGTAGCTACACCTGTACCAGTAGAACCGTCAGTTACTTTAGGTGCTTCAGCAGTTGGGACATCTGTGGTATTGGTACCGGGTGTCGCTGGTGTTGATGAAGCGGGAGGAAGAAGTGTATCGGAGTGTCCAGTCGCAACAGTAGCATTATCTGTTGGTCCAGTTGGTGCGGCAGTTTCGTCTGCTGATACCCCATTATTAACCAAACCTGTTGCTACAAGGGCTGTTAAAAAAGCTCCAGATTTTAGGATCATTGAACGTTTGTTTTTATCCATAAATAAGCAATTTCCTTTCTTAAAAAATTACAATCAGATAATAGCAAAAGTCATCCCTGACTCAAACCCAGTGACACCCTATGAAAACACAAAAAAAGAGCATACTGCTCTCTTGTAATATAATATGGATTGTATTGTTGCCTAATTAAAAGCTCGTCTACGCATTGAAATCCCAATTTCTTGCCAAGATACCTCCATATCATCAGAAGAAGTGTCTCCTAATAGGAAAACGGACTTATTATGGAATAGAGCATCAAATCCAATGTCTTCATAAAATAGTTCTTCATCATCATATTGAAAGCCAGAATCAATATCGAATTCATTGTTAAATATAGCACGGCAAATAAAGTACGCACCTAGACCATAGTAAGTAATAGCTTCATTGGAACCTTTAGGTGTAGCTTCAAATCGATAGTACTTCTCTACTTCAATGGAGTTTTGAGCATTGACTTTAATAGGCTTAAGATAACAGTACCCACGACTAGCGAGAGCTTCATCTAATTGCCGACGTAGAGGACTTTTTTTATGAGCGATGAGACCAGGAATGGCATCCGCCTTACTATCGAGAAAGTCATATGCATTCAGAAGAATCAAACCTTTTTTAAAAAAGTCTGGGCTAGTCTGTCTGTCCAACCACTCACCTAAAAATCGGTTAATACGAGGTGTATTCATAATTTTCTCCTTTCATAGATTTTTGAATCGTCTTTTCTTAAACTAAGATTAGTGTAGCACAGAGGAAATTACAAGAGCAAGCGCAGAGAGCCCTAAATTTTCAAAAGTAATTTAAAATGAACTATTTTTTTAGACGTTGCTTTATCAACCTCTAGGTTTACTTGATAAATTCCCTTGTCTTTAATACAGCCAATAGTGATCCAAAAGTTGAAGTTACAGGGAGGGGTTGCACCTGCTCTTCCTCTTTGATTTATTTCATGATAAACTTTTCCTCGTTTATGGCCCATCCAGCAGTTCTCATCACTTGAAGTTAGGCACTATTCTTGGGGCGAGGTGTTTATTTATATATTATTCTGCTGGCACTAAGTACGAAGTGACAGTGCTTTTGGTTTGCAAATTAATAAGCTTCCTCGCCTCATTCTCTTCTAACACTCCATCAAGTACGCTCGCACTATCCTTTAATATAAATTGCCAATTACGGGGTAAGGTCTCGTCCTGTCGTTTAAAACATTCCATATCCTACTTGAGTAATAATGTAGTCTGTTCCTACTGGTATTCAGAAACAAACATAGTTATTGTTCTTCTATTAACTGCTTTATGGAAATTTAATCCCCAAAAATAGCGATCAAGTTTAAAAACACCAAAAAAGCCAAAGCTTAAGCTTCAGCTTTTATAATCTCAAATCATCAGTCAATACGACATTGATAGGTTCTTCAGTATTTTTACGATACCTCTTCAAACATACTAGTGAAACAACTACCGAAAGTAGTATCAATAAGACTCCACAAACAACCATTGCAAAGACCTGTTCAGGACGAGTGCCATAGTTCTCAGTATAATTCAATAGTGATGCACTGGTTTCCATTTTTTGGATAACATTGGGAACAAAGTTCCAGGAAACAATTGTAAAGACTGCTAAAAAGAGTAACATTCCAAACGCCCAACTTAGAACGTATCGTTGCTGACGAGTCATAAAGTCACGCTGGTTGTATTCTTCAACACATAGTCCCTTATATTGTCCATCCTTGGTGAAGAAACGTGGCTCTTCACCATTTTTTATTCGTTGAATATCACTTAAAATTTCAGCACTTAAGTGTCTAGCCGGTAACTCTTGAGCTAATTTATGTTGTTCTTCAATATTTAACTCAGAAACATCATCAGTATATTTTAAAAGATATTCCTTAGTCTGTCCGTCAAATAATCTGACCAACTTCCTTAAAAGACGCTTTGTTTCTTTTTCCATGACTCCTCATCTCCAATCGTTCTTTAATCCTATTCTCTTATTATCACCAATTCTTTAATCCCTGTGCTATGGCACTATTATATCAAGGATTAAGAAGATATGCACTTACACAAGGACAAAAATTCCTATTAGAGTTAAATATATAAAGAAAAGCTCCATCTATTGATGAAGCTAAACAAGATATGTAAGAAGGATTGACTACGTTTAGTCATGTCCATGTTCAGCATGATCAGCCTCAGCTACTCCATGAACTGATGTTACTTCTATTTGAGTTGTTCCCATAACGTAATTCCCACAGAAATAGAGTTTTGCACCATCTGGGTTAGCAACCTCAAGGACAAACTGACGAACATTGTCCGCTTTAGCTTTAAATACTTGCGTTTTAGCATCAGAGTACTTATAACCTAGCATGAATTTCGCTACAAGCTCATACTGCATCTTAGTGCTAGTAAGCGTTAAGTGATTTTGATAATCTGGCTTAACATCGGTTACGTTCTGAACAGTCTCAACATAAGAACACATTTCTTTCAAAGCATTCTTTACAGTTTGCGTGTCAGCATCATCTGCAGGTGTTTGTGTTTCTAAGGTCGCAAGTGCCTCTTTACGCCATCTCTCATACTTATCTTCTTTTGGAATGTCTTCCGAGGATGAATCTTCAATCACCTGTTCGGTGCTAGGGGGTGTTACTTTTTTCTTCGGTTCATTTTTCTTCATTAAGGCAGAGACCAAAAACATGACTCCAAGAGCGAGGAAAATGACCACCAAAGTAATAATGTACTTAGAATCTTTTTTCATATGCCCAGTATAGCATCATTTATATAGGAGAAAAAGGGAGTGACACCCCCCTTTTTTGTTTCTCGGTCACTATCTAAATTGGAGACCTTTTTCATCTAACAATACTTTGATTTCTTTGAAATCATGATCAGGATCATGAACTGTCAAATTTAATTCTTTAGTTGTCCCTTCTCTCCACTCAATGATGGCTGCATCTATCTTTCTAAAAATAACCTTACCATTCTTATTATAAGCTACAATAGTCATAGGTACATAACTTAGATAATAATCGGTAGTATTCTCAAATGTACCAGAACAATTCAATTCGTCACTATTTTCGCTACTTTTACTGATTGTAAAGTTATTCCCTTTAAAAAATTTTTTAAGTGCTTGGATTATTTCATTTTTTTGCTTCACTTTTATTCCTATGTCTAGTATATCACGTAAGTTCCTAGTATCCTGGACAGGTATCTTCTTTCTTGAATGAATATCAAGTATCAATTCATATCTCTTTCTTCTGTACTCAACCCAACGATCAGAAGAGAAATGATTATTTTCCTTCGATGTTAGTTTTTTTGAATCCTCAAGAACATTTATATATTCAATAGCTAATTTCTTGAGTTTGTTATCCTTAAAAGTTCTTTCCTTGTATCTTCCAACTTCTGATAACTCAAATTGTGTGGCCTTTTCATAGTACGCCGTAGTGTCCTCGTAATTCGAATGGGCATCCTCCCACCGTTTGTCTAACCCTTTAGCTAACGAAATAATGAAGTCGTTATCATAGGTGATTGCCTTATTAACAGCCGAACTGCATAAGAACAATGAAATAACTATCAGAACTGCAAAAAGTATCTTCTTAGGCATAGCAATTCCCTCCTAATTCATTCCCATTACTATTATACCATTTAACAATTTCAACCCGAAAGAAACCTAGTGTATAATAATCATTCTTTATATCACCTATGATACTTCTCAAAAATCAAAGAGCCAGGAAAATCCTGGCTCTTTATTTGAATTATCACTTATATTTCTGTTTAATGTCACGCATCCATTTTTGAAGAACAGGACCTAAGTTCATATTAAGCATCAACTTATTGCCTGCAAAGATATTTGTTGCTTTATCAGGATCCAATGTTTTAGAGATGTCATCACGAAATGGAATCTCTTCTGGTTTGATAAGACTATACTCCTTAAGCGATTTGCTAAGTAAATCAGCATCAATCCCCCATTCGGACGCAAATACTTTAACTTCTTCGAATTGTTGTTTATCCTGCCAATCCTGAAAGGCTTCATCAAAATTACTAGTAGCCGGAATGTGACCAGTTACCAATTCCTCATCAACAAAGCGTTTCAAGGACTTAGCCATTTCATACTCCCCAAGGTTACTCAACTCTTGAATTTGCTCTTGAACTAAGACTAAATTATTATCATTGATAACAATATAACCACCTTCTGTAGTCGTCTTATTACCAATTAACTCTAGGAGGCTCTGAGCATCAATAACTTGAGAACCTTGAAGTTTAGTTCTTCCTTGTAATTCCCTAATGTCTTCCACTTCTGGTCCCTCTTCAACTCTAGGGAAAAGGTTTCGATAAGCACCTATATACTGAAGCCACTTATGCTCATCAAGGCCAAAACGCTTATTATCCCAAACAAATTCATAATATTGTCTAACAATATTTAACTGTTTAGCAGCTTCATTGAATGCTGCTTTAAATCGTTTTCTGCCGTCTTTATCGTCACGTAGGTCTATCCATCGTGTTGGGTCTGAAAGTTCTTGGATGAGATGAAGCATTCGCTTATTCAGTTCATCGACAGCCTCCTCATACTCTTTAACGATGACTTCAGTATTCTTACCACCGCTACCATAAAGTGCAAGAGCAGCCTTAACAAGTTCTTGTGTCATTCTTGGATATTGGAAATTAATAATCGTTCCGAATTCCTTTGAAGAACCAAAAACACGATTAGTTCTAGAATAAGCCTGAATCAAGCCTTGAAGTTCAAGACGTCTATCAACATAAAGGGTGTTAATACGTTTTGAGTCATAACCTGTTAGTAATTGGTCAGCAACAATAAGAATATCGATATTTTTAGGGTTTCTACCACTACCACCTCGTTTTGCACGGTCCGTTACATCTTCAAAGTAAGCAGCTTCTCCATGAGTCTTATTGCCAGGGGTAAAGGAAATACCAGTAAAGTTTGCATAGTCTTCAAACATTTCATTAACGACTTCTAGAGCAATATTATCTGGATCATTCTCGTTTCCAAAACTAAACGTCATAGCGACATTGGGTTTCGCTTCACCATCCTTGAATTTCTCAGCAATTTGTTTCTTGAATTCATGGTAATAGGCAATCACACGCTCTTTATAAGCAGCTGTGAGGATTGCATTAAACTCTCCGTTTTGAGACTGTTCCTGCCAACCATCTAGCACTTCTTCAACGACTCGTGGAATATGAGTCTCATCTTGGTAGATTAAGATACCTTCTTCAGAAGCCTTGGTTTCAACCTCCAAATCATCCCACTTATAGACCTCTCGTGCGATAGCTTTCTCACCTTTTTCTGGATGTTTCTCAGATAAGTACTTAATGAGTTGCTCCCGGAGGTCATCATAATTTCTAAACTCACCAGTATTGATGTAGTCAACATGGAAACCTAAGACATTACCGTCCGCAATTGCTTCATCGATAGTGTATTGATGCAGCAAGGGACCAAATAGCTTTTCAGTCGTATTAATGAGCTCGCTACGTTCATTGACTTTACCTTTAGCCTCATTTTCATCGAACAAGGGTGTCCCGGTAAAACCAAAGAACAAACCATTTTGAAAGAAATACTCTTTAATTTTAAACATCATATCACCCATAGTTGTCCGATGGGCTTCATCAATAATAAAGATTATCTTCTTCTCTTTTAGACTATCATCTTGTCCTTTAACAAGACTTTCAACAAGGTTATAGAGTTTAAAGGTTGTTGTAACGACAATACCACTCTTAGCAGACATCAATTGTCTTCTGAGTTGATAGGTACTTTTCGTATCATCCACATTTACCGATTCATAAACGGAATAAGCCTTAAAAGCTTCTGAAGTTTGGTCGTCAAGGTCACGTCTATCCAATAAGAAGACAACCTTATCATACTCCGTTCGAGTGGCTAAAACCTGAGCTGTCTTAAAACTTGTGATGGTCTTTCCTGAACCAGTAGTATGCCAGACAAAACCACCGTGCGGTATACTATCATTAACCGAGCCAAAAACAGCCTTTTCAATGGCTTGTAATGCGTGGACTTGATAAGGTCGCATCAACATATGACGGCGATTTTCTTCCAGTTTATCTTCATTTATGATTAAATAATCCCCAACCATTTGGTGTGCCATAGGAATCTTTAAGAAATGTTCAATAACTTCTTGATAATCTGTCAATATACGGTGACCTAGGAATTTACCATCTTTTTCGCTTTTTCGTACAAGTGACCAGTGGAACACAAAAGCAGGATTAAAATCGTTGAGTGTTTTAGGTGTCGCAAAATAACGTGTTTCAATCTCACTTGTCACAACCATCATTTGTGAAAAGGCCATGAAGTTATTAGTGTATTCACCTTCGCGGTAATAACGTTTGAATTGTCCAAAGGCTTCGTCTAATGTTTTATCCGTACGTTTTTGCTCAATATTAATTAATGGTAGTCCATTAATTAACAGCACAATATCAAATCGGTTATTATAGTCAGTCTGTACCTCACGCGCAATTTGATAATTAGAGTCTCCACCACGAACTTGAGCCTTTCTCAGAATCGTTAGTGTAATTTGTCGTCTAGTAACATCGGGGTGACTGTCCCGATAGATACCGTCGATTTTACCCGTTGACCCTTCCATTGAAAGGATCTTTGCGGCCTCATAACTATTTGATATCTGTTTGACTTTAGCCATAACTTGCTGGAACTCGGCATCTGTCAAGGCAACACCTTCTAAAATATCCGCATTGATACGATTTAACTCGTCACGCCAGTTATTAATAAGGTCTTGAACAGTGACTTTATGAAGATTACCATTTAGTTTATCAGGAGCTTGCCACTTATACTTCGTTAATTCTTTTACGAAATTTTCCTGAAATGCTTTTTCTGAAGCATTTTTGGGTGTATTACTCATACATGTCCTTTCTATATCAAACTGGAGCTGACGTTACACGAACAATTCATTCAAATAAGCTTTTTTCAAATCGTTTAGTTTGTCTAGTTTTTGTTGCTGGAGGGTAACAAGTTGATCTAGAGCTTCAAAAAATTTCCCTATCTTATTTTGTTCTTTCTTTAGTGGTGTGAATGAAATGGGGATTGATTCTAAATCCCCAAGATAAATCCCAGGTTGAGCTGATGTTGACTTTCTGTTATCAAGTTCTTTTTGAAACTCCTTAGTTTGTATTTTTGTATATAAAAACTGTGTAGAAACTGTCTTATTTGGTCTCAAAAAAGCAACACTTCTCTGGAATGTAATATTACTAGCATCTTCTAGTACAGCAGCTTCCCCGATGGAACCAACAATAGTTAAAAGAATATCACCACTATTTAAGACAAATTTCGAATGTATTTTCATATATTCTTCTAGGGAGATTCTTCTATCAGTCTCATCCCAAATTATATCTCCTCCTTTAATATTTTTTGCACTTAAAAGTAACGGCCCTTTATTAACGTCCTGGTGAGTTCCATGAGTTCCATCCTTTAATAAAGATAATAAGTCTGTTAACTTTTTCTGCTCCCACTCACCTTCAAAACCAGGAAAACGACGTTTCGGCACGCGCTCACCTTCAGCTGGAAACATTTCTGAGAGATAGGCTTTTTTCAGATCTATGAGTTTATCAAGTTTATGCTGATTCATAGTAATAAGGCTATCAAAATCAGCTAAAAAATTACCAATCAGTTCTTGCTCATTAACATTCGGACATGCGATTGATATATCAGAGACAATTTGTTTATTAAGTCCTCCACGGCTTCCATCTCCGGATGATATCAGACGAAGTTCATCATATCGTTTAGATAAATTCTGAAAGACAAATTCATAGTTTAGTGTTTTATCTGGTTCAATAGCGGCAATTGATTGATTAGTTGTTAACGGAATATTATTAACCGCAACCATTCCACGTGTCTTTCCTTGTCCAGCTAATGCAATGAGAATAGAATGTTTTTTCACCCAACGAGCACTAGAGTTACGAATTCCATCATTTGAAATCATATTATCAGTCTTATCAAGTCTTCTTCTATTGACTTCTCCTGACGACATCCAAGGTATCTCTTTAGGTTCCCAATAACTAGAAATAGAAGTGTTCGGTGTCCCGCCTGTTAGAATATTGGCATGTTCCCCTAGCTTTAATTGTTCCCACTCATCATCTAATTCAAACTCTTTAAACCGTCTTTTTGGCACATATTTACTATTCGTCATTATAGCACCACCAATTCCTTCATCATCGCTTCAAGTTCTTTTTCAAGTTTAGCAATCTCATCATCTAGAGTGTCTAAGGTCTCAGAGTAGCGTTTGCTCAATTCGTCTATCACTGCAATCTCAGCCTTAAGCGGTGACTCTACTAAGTCTTCCACTTTTTTAATAACTGAACCAAACCATTTCTTGTAAAGGAGTTGATCTACTTCTTCATCAGTCAATTGAAGAATGCGATCAGCCACTTGTTCTTTTAACTCTTGCTCTTTGGTCTTAATCTTTTTATTGACTGCTGATTTTTCTTTGGTCAAGTCATCGACTTTCTTGAGAAGGTCATACTCAAGAGACCCTTTTTCAGCCTTCTTCAAACTATCTTTAATCGACTTGCCTTCAAAACTGTCTTGAGCTTCACCCTCTTCATTCTTTTTAAGAGAATCAAAGAGAGCATTGTACTCATCACTATCTTCTACCTTAGCAATTTCTACAAGCTCACCCATTTCGCTTTCAATGTCAGCAATACGTGATTTGAAAGCCTCAATCTCAGCTAACTCTTTGGCATAAAACTCACTAGCAATAAGACTATTTGGAACGACAACCCCATTCCAACCGTCTTGAACTGGTTCTTTTTTCTTCCCTTTTTTGACCATATTAGGCTCACGTGTTCGACCAGCTTGATAGAATCCTAACTGTTCAATAAACTCTGAGTCATGTTCAAGGCTATTAGCCCAAATCTCAGCAATCATCTGATACCCGTCATAACTGTCAAATTGTTCAAAAGCTGATAGCTGATGTTTAATATCGGCTAACATGGATTCTTTAACCTGTCTAGAGCTACGTTCCTTACCGAGCTCATGCAACTGGGTCCAATAGGTATCCAGATAAGTTTCAACCGTTTCTTTTACTTGCGTCATTGTCTCTTGAACGACAGTGCTAGATAACACCTCATCTGAAAATGCATCAATCGTTTTGTTTAAAGCCAAATAGCCAGGACGTTTTTCAGTGAAGGCTTGTTCTAAAACATCTGGTACCAATTGCTTGAGAATCTTCAAGTTCTCAATATTCGCTTTTGGAATACCACCGTATAAGTGGGCATCAACATCGTGGGCAATCTCATTGTCTATAGCTGTTACATAACGAGGAATATTCATATTGAACTCATTTCTGATGAGTTCCTTTCGACTCGCTAAATGACTGTAGCCTTCTTCTTCTGTACGATTACTGTATGTATCTACAATCTTAGCAATATCTTTTTCTTGAAGGACATTTTGTTTCCCTACTTTGATAAAGTTATGCGAAGCATCAATAAAGAGAACAGGCTCATTTAAGTCACGATTCTTCTTCAAAATGATGATACATACTGGAATCCCTGTATTAGAGAATAGATTGCTTGGTAGACCAATAACGGTATCAATCTGATTCTTTTCAATGAGTTTCTGACGAATCTCACCTTCTGCTCCTCCACGGAAAAGTACTCCATGAGGTAATACAATAGCCATTGTACCAGTGGTTGATAGGTGGTAAAGCCCATGAAGAAGGAAAGCAAAGTCCCCTTTTGAATCTGGAGGTAATACACTGGCAATTTCAAAACGTGGGTCTGAAGCCTTTAAGCCAGCTCGGTTCCAGTTCTTAATCGAATAAGGTGGGTTCATAACCACCGCATCAAACTGTACGCCTTCATCTGGACGCTCTGGGTCTTCTGGCCAGTCTTGTGCAAGGGTATCACCGTTTTTAATGCTCATTTTCTCAGGACGTACACCATGAAGTAAGAGGTTCATACGTGTCAAGTTGTAAGTCGCTGTATTTTTTTCTTGTCCGTAGTAGCTAAGAACCTTCTGCTGCTCTTCAGATAGATGTTTTTTTACCGTCAAAAGGAGTGAGCCTGAGCCAACGGTCGGGTCATAGATAGAGGCTAGAGACTTATTTGTCGCAACTATCTGAGCCATGACTTCACTAACTTGATGAGGGGTATAGAATTCACCAGCCTTTTTCCCAGACTCCATAGCGAACTGCCCAATCAAGTACTCATAGGCATCCCCTAAAATATCACTTTTTTGGAGGGCAACCATGTCCAAGTCTTCAAAAAGACGAATAAGTGCCTGAATGTTCTTGCTTCGTGTATTCAAGTCACTACCAAGAGCTGTATCAGACAAATCCAAAGTTGAGCTTGAGAAAAGGCCATTAAAATCATCCGTCTCATCTGTTGACACAACACTACGTTCAAATTCGCCAAGACTCTCTGTAACCGTCTGAACTTCAAACTGCCCTGTATTCATGTCATTTAGCCATTTTTGATACAAGTACTTAGGTTTGACCACATATCCTAAGTTATCACTGATCATCTTCTCAAGATCTTTTTCGTATAACTCGTGTGCCTTTTGATATTCCTCAAACACATCCACATCAGTAGAAAGCCCTGATAATTCCGCAAAGGTTTTGAGTGTTTTATCACTTAGGAATTTATAGAACATGAGTCCTAACATGTAGTCTTTGTAACGGCTAGCGTCCATTGAACCACGGAGCTCGGTAGCTCCATTCCACAGACGTGACTTAATTTCTTCTGACGTAATCATTTGAGTCTTCCTTTACTATTTACCATTTCGTTTATAAATTGCTATCTCTGAAAATGATGTTACCTAGACTTGTGACACCATTTCCAAGATAATTTCCCTTTGATTATACCATGAAAGCAATGAAAACATAAGGAAGACCTTGACAAGCTTGGCCTTAGTAGATAGCTAACCACACTTCATGTTGTCACTTAGACACATTAATACATCATATCTGTATTTGAACCTAAAAAAGAAAATGCAGAAGAAACTCCTACATTTTTTATCTATATTAATATTTCTTGGCTATCCCATTCTATCATGCCTTATAAATTGACTCTGACACTTCGGTTTTGGTAAAATTAAATAAAGGTTGAGACTGAGTTTGAGTCGGTGACGACTCATTCAAAGGTTGCGGTTCATCCGTTTCAGGTAGAGGTGCTGCCTCCTGTTTTTCAGGTAAATCCCCGAATGAGTTCTCAGCCTTTTTTGTATGCTCCTGAAAAGACTCAGGAGTATTTTTATTTCGTTGAATTAGTCATTTTTTAGTTTTTAAATCGCAATTCCAGTCGTACTTCTTGACTGAAATAGATATATGTTAAATTCTATCCACGGCAAATTACTATTATAAACCATTACGAACTACATATATCTTTATTCGCTGGTCAAACATTAAAAGTATAGTGGAACATATAATTAATATAATACTACTGTTTTAGAAGCCATTATAGAAATGAGCTAATCCTTTAAATCAAATCTTAACTGACTTATTTCATCCTCTAGGTTCGAAATTGAGGATTCAATATTATCAGAAATCTCCACTTTTAATGTGTCCAGAGATTTTTCTAAGTTCTCAATTCTTGTGTTTAGTTGTTTAAATTTTATCTCCAATTGTTCCTCAGAACACAAGATATTTATAGCTTCTTTTATATTATCAGCCCTATAATCTTCCAAATAACTAATAATCCTAACTAATTGAGTACTATTTAAATATTTTTCAGGTAAAAAATCAACCTTGCTAAAATGTTGTTCATATTCAGTTAGATGTTCCTGTAGATTCGAACGAGTCTTATTTAGTTCCAGCCATTCTTCCTTAAATTGTTCATTTTCTTTTCGAAGAATTTCGGCTCGTTCTTCTGCAAAAACCTTATAGTACTGCTCTTTAGCCAATTCTTCTTCTTTGGCATATTCCTCTATTTCTGTTAAATTTTCCTGTCTCTTCTTTTTAAAAATTTTTTTATAGCTCAATCGAGAAAGTTCTTTAGGGGCTTCTCCAATGCTTTCAACAATAAAGTTATTGAGATATTTCGCATCAAAAGAGTCTAGTTTTTCTTGTCCCTGGTTTTCTAAAGTTTCAATTTTCTCATTTACCTCTGCATAATTCAAAACCATTGAGTCATAGTTTTCAATATCATATAGCAGATCTTTTAATCGTCCGAGGAGTATGTTATTTGATTCAGAAATTTCCATATAATCTAGCACCTCTTTAGACCGTCTTCTTGAAAAATGATTTTGATCTACTTTTTGATTTACTTTGAATATAAGTTTGCAAATCAATAATTCTATCATTGATTTGGTCCTTATCATCTTCTTTCAGATAACTGATAGTTATTGATAAGTTTTTTAACAATGTTTCATCAACTTTTTTAAGTAACTTTTTATCACTCATAAATTCTCTTATAGCGACTTTCAAATCCAATACAGTTGACTGACGTACATTGTTATCACATAATTCTAGAGTATAGGATGATAAGCAACTAATCAAATTGTTTACTTTTTTATCTCTTTCATCTTGTTTTCTTTTTGGAGTATAGACTATTACTCCAGCAATCCCCGCTGTTGCTATAGCACCAGCAGCTATACCACTAACAATCAGCTTAACGTCATTATTTTTCAGTTCATCTTCATCTACTTCTACAAATTTACCCCACTCAAAAACCCCTGTGTGTCCTGAACCAGGATTCCAAACAACATTTGCTTTTTCAAGGCGTGCTCTACCCTCTTCTATCAGTTTTTGGGCCTCAGGCGATATTACTAGATAACCGTAACTCATTCTCATACGCTACCTTTCATTTTTTGCCATAAATATATCACATCAGTTTTCGAAAAACAATTAGATTACGATAAAGAATTCCTAATAGATGTGTTATCAAGAGAAGATTATCAAAAAGCTATTATAGACTATATTGAATACTAAAACAATAAACTCATTCAGAATAAACAAAACAAAGGACTTAGTCCTGTACAATAAAGAACTAAATCCTTTGCTTAAATTATTTGTCTAACTTTTGGAGGTCAGTACAAAGCAGACTTTTTTATTTTTATTAAGTATACCATCGCTAATACAAAGATGATAGTGTCCATACACGCCACTAGTTAGAACCCAAATATAAATCTACTTTTTATTTGGTTTATTTATTTACAATGGAGTGAATACACTCAATTTTTAGAGTTCTCAACATCTCATCTGTTGTCTCAGAGATATTATAAACATCTTCTATACAAAGATAGAGACCTACTGGTTTCTTATACTGATTTCCATAGTTAAATAATTTCCTAAATATAATGGCTACGAGCTTAGTAATATAAGAATTTTCGTCACTTAATTTGTTAAGAAGCTTTAAAGTCAGGCTAGTTTGAACTTTATTATCTAGGAGGTTAAGCATGTCGTTGAGTGTATCAATGGATTTCTGAAATGCTAATACCTCTTTTTCCTCGTAAAATACTGGTAGCGGGATGTTACCTCCTAGATCAGTATTATGTCCTTTATAGTAAATTTCAAACTCGCTTAAGCAATGACTCGAAAATTTCAAACTAAAAAACCCAAAATTTTTCTCACCTAAGTCCACTAAAGTTTTCTCGACAAACTGATAATTTTCGTATTTCTGTGTGTTTAACTCATACTCCGTAACATAACCAGTTAAAAATGGGGCCCCAAACATCAATGCACAAATACTTCTATGTGTCGCATCTGAAAAGTAACAGTCAATCCCTAACTCTCTATTATAAAAATGGATAAACTTGGGAAGTCCAGCTCGTAAACCCTTCTCAGAATCGCTTTCATAAAAATTATATTGAAACTCCAATCCATTCTTTTTTAAAGAATCAATATTTTCCATTATACGGGTATATTTAACAATACGTTCTGAATTAGAGTTCAAAGGCGAATCGCTAGCGATTGAAGTAAAACAATCATATACACTTCTTCCCTCAATATCCCATCCAGCATCTAATCCCTTTAACTTAAATAAAGGGATTTTTTGTATTCCTTTCTTACACTTCTTCTCAATAAAGTTATAATAAAAATCTACCGCTTCAAATCGCCTTTCTTTCATCTTTTCGATATGCTGCTGACTAATCCCCTGACTAGTCAGAATATGATTTAACTCTTTAATAGTAACCACATTCTACCTCCAACTATCAATATTATTTTAAGTCCTAGAGTACAGCATATAATACCTCTAGAAGTTTTTTAATACATGATTAGTTCTTCTTATTATAACATCTACTCTTTTCTATATTACCAGAAAATAATATCAAAATCTTCTCATACAAGCATATTAATCTCCTTTTCTATTATTTGAATACAGCTTTTACGATTACAATAAATACGATTACTGCTACAAAGAAGCAAAACATAGTTTTGACTTTTCGTAGAATTTTTTCTTCATTTTTCATAATTAACCACCTCCTTTCGTCTCGGTCAATTATATTATGTCAGAAAAAATTATTTTTTATTGAAATTTTTTGAACCATAAAAATCAATATTTTTTCGGTTCGAAATATTAATAATTCAATAATATATTTTTATGTATTATTAGTAACTGTTAAGTACTCAGAAAAGGAGTCCCAAAGTGGGACTCCTTATTCCAATATATACATAACTATGTTTATGTAAAAATTACCATTTTAATTACTAACTACTATGTCTTCCTTTTTGTCTATTCTTTAGATGGTGCTCCACCTTTTTGTGTCTTAGGATCAATCACCATACCAACTTGTGGTTGGGTATCTCCTAAAATTATTGATGCTGGACTCAAGAAATCACCATACTGGAAGACTTTCGTTTTCCGACGTTCAAAGTGAATATGTGGTCCAGTAGCTGCACCCGTTTGTCCAACATAACCGATAAGTTGGCCTTTTTTGACCTTATCCCCTTTCTTAACAAGAGGAACATCACGCATATGTCCATAATAGATAATAGTGCCATCTGGAAGAGTGTGCATCACGTGGTTACCGTCGATATTCATCGCCTCTTCATTGACCTCTACTACTTCACCGTCTGTTACGGCATAAATTGGAGAGCCTTCTGGTGCTGCAAGGTCCATTCCTGTGTGTCCTGAACCAGCATTTGGTCCACCTGCATTAGCTGATGCACCGAAAAGTTGGGTAATGGTATAAGGAACATCAAGTGGCTGACCAGTATCAGTGCTGAGATTACTACTATCGCTGTTGCCACACGTATCTGCATCTACTTCCTCCTTGTCATCATCCTTATCCTTCTTGTCTTTCGGACGATAGACATAGACTTTTCCGTAGTCCATAGTAATACGGTCTCGATATTGGCCATAATTATTCTCAGCAATCCCGTCTGTCGATGGGGAACATTGGATAATATTTTCCTTATCCTCAACTAGCATGGTCTGTCCTTTATCTCCAGAGCTACTACCTTTCGTACCCCAGATAATGACATCTCCTTTTTCACGGTTTTGGACATCATCTTTAGACGACCAGGCACCCTCATACACTAACTCATAACCATTGTCTTTCAACCAATCGTGTTCTGAATCGGTATCTACTGGAGACCCAGATTCTTTAGCACCGCCGTCAACAAGGGCATAGTATAGAGCAGATGAATGGTCATAGCTATCTGGCCCAGTACGAGCATCACGAGAATACTTGACCTTCCCTAGCTTATCCTTATACCACTTGATAGCCTTATCAGTATCAATAGACTTCTTGTCTTTATCACTGTCTTTTTGGCTATCCTTGTTGCTAGAGTCACTTGATGAACTGCTTGAACTGCTATCGTTATCATCGTCTTCGTTGTCGCTATCTTCTTCATCGTCGTCACCGTCATCATCATCTGAACTTTGTGACGAGGAGTTATTGGAAGAAGCACCGCCACCACCAAACGCCTTTTGGAACTTGGCATCATCGTACTTATATTTACTTGCTTCGAAGACTTCCGCAAACTTCCTTGCATCCACCTTCTTCTGATCTGGTTTGACATAAGCCATATTACCTCGTTCGTAGGCATTCCATGACATAGCAGTTTCATCGATATTGGTTTGTTTCGCAAACTCCTGAAATGACCAGTTATGGCCAGATTCGTCATAGGCTGGGTTCCAGTCACCTTTTGAGATTGCATCGATAACGAAGGCAACCATCTTATCCGCATCTTCCCAGTCCGGACTATTTAGAGGTGCATATTTCGTGTAGGGGTCAAACTGGAAAATTCCACCACCCCCAAGCGTATTAGATGTCCCACCTGTCGTTGGAACAGCTCCCTTAGAAATGGAGTCATTGATACCACCGCCATAATGCCCTTGGGCACGTCCAATGATGTCATAGCTCCCTTCAGAGTTTGCCCAACCTACAGCCCCTGCAGCAGATTCCCCAGACAGTCCGGCATTCACAAAAGCCATAAATACTTTGTGGGCATTCTCATAGGCTTTTGTCCCCTTCGTGAAGGGATCAGAGTCGCCTGCAGATGCTGAGTCTGTTTTAGTAGAAGTCGATTGAGGCTTAGAGCCATCATCATCGCCTTCTTCATCATCATCTTCTTCATCGCCGTCTTTCTGGTAGGTTACACATTGAGAACTAATCTTTTTAGATTTATCACCTGAAGAACTGACTGTTCCCATGATACCAGCAATGATCGTAACTAAAATAATCGCAAGCGTTAAGACCGTTCCTATAATAACTGTTGTCTTAAATCCAAAAATCGTTAAAAGAACACGAGCAGCTTTATCACCTATTCGTTTCAAATATCTTAGTCACCCCCTTAATGAAGTAGTGCGGTTAGCCAGTACCAACCAAATACAAGTAATAGTCCTAGGGCAAGAAAGATACTTTGTTTAATGAATTTTCGATTTCGTTTTTGTTGTTGCTTTCGCATCCAAAATGAATCTTCATCTGAGTAATAGTCTTTGTGACGTTCCACTTGCAAGTTATAATAGTCTGTCACATCCTCCTTGACACTGGATAACCTTTCTTTCCCACGCGCAATGAGACCTTGTTTTTTCTCTTGTTCACGTGAGATACTATCCTCACCAAAACCGTCATAGTAGGTATCGTAAAACGCTGAATAATCTACTTGCTCTTCGAGGCTTTCCGGATAGACTTGGTCTTGATGACCATTTAGAGAATCTAGTTCTAGTTCACGTTGAATATACTGACCATCTCGTTTAAAACGATAAGATACCATATATTAAAACCTCCTTAAGCCAATAATTGGCATTTTTTGTGGAGCAATATAGAGTTTATCTGTTACAGTTACCTTAGAAAAAGGTACACCTTTAATTCTGAAAGTACGGTGTAACTCTTTAACAACGAGACCAGCTTTATAATCTTTTTCTGTCACTTCTTCCTTAAAGAGTTCTTCATAGGCTGATACCTGAATCAAGTCTAGGAGACGATAAGCAGATTGATAAGCATAATAGTTACTTCGATTAGCCAATCTCTTTTCAAAAAGAGGTGAATATTCCTTTGAGAAGAATGATACGATCTTAACAGCTCGTTTTCTATGGTTATATTCTAGTTTAGCCATAACCCATGAAAGCCCCCAAGTCACTAGCGTGATAAAGCCCCAGGTGTTCATCAAACAAATAGGAAGAAGACTAAACATAAGAATATGCTTTGCTTTCTTGATACGTTCACGTCTCTTACCAGTAAGTAGCTGATAAAGGGCTACAATCAAGGCACAAAACACATATGGTGTATAGGCAATAGCCATAAAATGAACACCATAGGCGAATAAAAGTGTCTGATAGAGCATAAGATAGCTATAGAAACCAACCAAACCAAGAACTAAACTAATAAGGAAGGAAACTATCCTAAAGAAACGTAGTGTCTTAATGTCATAAGCTATATTGTTAACCCATAGAGACATTTGCATTAGTGTGGTCATTATTTAATTTTCCTCCTCTGGTTCTTCTTCTGTTTCAAATATTCTCGACTCAAATCGAGCAGGTTCTTGGTAGATAATCATAGCTGAGTACTCATCCACTTGCTGACTTCCAAATAAGCCACATAAACTACTTAAAAGATGTGTTTTTCGCATCTGATAAGTAATATCAACAACACGACAGGTCTTTTTGTAAGCCAAGATCTCTAAGTAATCATTTACAATTCTTTCCAAATCATGCGGATTATCCTTTGTCAGAATTTTAGTTTGTAATTGGAATACCTCATCAGAATATGGTTGCTGTAGGTTCATTGTATTTTCCCCTTTCACCATTCCTATGGTAAGAATGCATAGCGAACATGTTCATCATACGGATACTTACCATAAGACCTATTATCTGCTAGTTGATGATTGAAGACTAAGTTCTTGACAGAAGCAATATTTAGGAAGAAATTACCATCTCTTAAATATTTAAGTGACGAAAGCTCACTCTCGGTCATTTCCCCTTGTAAAGCATCTGCCAGACGAGGGATAGTCAAATCACCTAATTGAGAAAAGACACGATACGTCATCATAGAGAAAATCGCACGTGTCGCTAAAACGTAGTCCACTGCGTCCGTAGAGTTTGCATTCAAGAGGATGTTATCTAACGAACTCATTTCCATAATAAATGCAGAATAGTTACTACTTACATTCTCAATCAAATCCTTTAGAAAGTTAAGAGACTCTGAATAACGATAATTGAAGAGCTTATGTGCTCCGTTAATGGTAATAATGCTATGAGGTCGCTGGCTCTTATCTCCCCCGATAATCCCTCTACGGAAATACTCAGATACCCTTCTTCCATTTGCTACAGCGTATGATGAAATGATAGATAACACTTGGTAAAGCTGAATATTAAGAAGTTCAGTATCTTGAATCCCAGAGAGGTCAAAGGTCACAACTTGTTCATTTGAGAAATCTTCAAACTGTGAGGTCGCATTTAAGAAGCGATAATCCCCCAATAGACCAGAGAAAGCATTAAAGAGACGGTCATAACTTGCAGCATCAATTTCATTCCCCTCTGCGATTTTGTCCTCTTTAAGCTTGTTTAAGCGTTCTACCCAATGAGATAGAGTCGGATAATCTTCTGGAATAACATTCGTAATCGTTAAGTCTTCTTGGTCCATAACTTCTGCATTACGGTTCCACAGACTACGGTCTTCATAAAAGTCGTTTAAAGCAGATGACAAATTATTGAGGTCAGAATTCTTTAACCCTGGATCAAGAATTTGAGCTAAAGCCCGTAATTTATTACGGTGGGCATAGAAAGATTGGACCTGGTCTGTTGTTTCTCCATCTGCAGAGGAAGCCGTCGCAATAATTTGCATGAGGTTAATATGATTTCGATTATTTGTCCCAGACATCTTGACATATCGACCACCTTGCATTTCCGTAAGTTCTTTTAATTTCCCAGTAAGGTCTATGTTAAAAATGGTATGCCCTTTAGCAAAATAGGTGTCAATCAAGTTACCTAACAGTTTCATTTTTCCGTTTCCTGCTCCGGCAATCAGCATTGAAGGGATTTTACGTTCCCTATCTTCATGCAAAAGGTCAAAGTTAACAACACCACCTGTACGAGTTTCCCCCAAGTAAACGCCATAGGTATCCATTAAGTTCGTATGGTTAAAAGGATAGCCAGCACCTAAATCCCAGACAGATGCGGCTTGCCCTTTTCGACGTAGTGGGGTATCTTCCAAACGAGACGCTGGAATAAAAGCTGTATGGTATTCGACGTCTTGCATGCCATCTGAAGAAGAGATAGAATACTGATTCAACTGTTGCTTAAGATCAGCTTCTCGTTCGACCAACTCATTCAAGGTGTTTGCAGCTAACAAAAACCGAGTGTGAATTTTTTTAGAAGGAACATTGTTACCTAGTTTTTCGCGATAGTCTAACAAAGAACTGATACGCATCTTATCATCGGCATCTTGTGCAGCCTTTGTATTTTGAGTGGCTAACATATTCGAAATAGCTTTTGAAGCTAGGTCGGACATTTCACTATTTGCAGCATGTTCTAAGGACATAAAACTGATAACATTATCAACGAGCATTAAATCACTCATCCAGAAGTCAGGTAAACCGTGTTCTGGATATCGGTCATATGGAACATGAGCAATCTTATAATAACCGTTAGCTTGTCTCCAATAGCGATCATCATGTTTGAAATCAGGAATATCACTTTGAATCCTACTAATAAGATTGAGGTCATAACCCTCTCGAATATATTTCTTGATTTTTCGTGAATTTAAATCCATGTAAACTCCTTCTAGTACTGATTAAGTGAAACATTAAGTGAATCATTAAAGTTGTAATATTGAGTCAATAACTCTTCTTTCTTTTCTACCGATACAACTTTTGGGGTAAAACCGTGGTTCGAGGCAATCGTTAGTGTGGTACGTGTATTGGAATCAATTTCAGCCAAAGTATCTCCAAACACCCAAATAAAGAACTCGATATTTTGTTGATTGATCGCAATAACTTGTTGGACGAGATATTTTGTTTTCAAAATATCTTCTCTTTGTCTAAGCTGATAAACAAGTCTCTCTTTACGTGAAATGGTATCAATGTCATCACCATCATTGATGATCAATTCTGGAGCGTTCTGTTCTTGTTTGACTTCATCTAGAAGACGTAGCAATTCGTTAGATTGACTTGAGACATCTGTTGGCAATTTTGTTGTCTGAATCATCATGTCAAAGGCAGTCCCAGACAGAAAAAGAGTGAATCCTACTTTAATTGCTGCCTGTTCCTCGTTAGACATCGCTTGAATATCTTGCCCAAACACCTCAAAAATCTGCACATATCCTGAATAGCCATTAGCTAACCGTATCGGTTGATTAGGATAGCCATATAGAATAGACTTCACATCAGTTATCGCAACAGTGTCTAAAAAGTCTTTACGCTTTTTCTTATTGAGCGGAACATACACGAACTCCTCTCCAGCACGTTCGCCAAGGTCGATACTTTCAAATTTTGTTTGTTTTTCTTTCTTTTTAGCTTGTTTACTTTTACGTGCCTCTTCTTTTTTTCGCTTTCTAAGTTCTTTTTTTGTTAAGACTGGTTCTTCAATTAAACCTGGCATATGATTTCCTCCATAAACATTATTCTCCACTATTCTATAAAACAACATAGGATGTTCGTAACCCAGTGACACCTCTTAACTACCGAATCTCATCGGCATGTTTTTGATTATTTACATCTATTTAGGGCTCTCTGTCCTTGTCTAGCTACTTCAAAATTGATACAATCAAATAAATACAATCGCAATAATCTTTCTAGGAGGGATTTTAGGATGCTACATATTTTACAAGATTTTTACTTTTCACTCTATATAAGCACTTGGACCTCATTTAAATGGTTACTTTATTCCGCACTCATCGGTATTGCCTGCTTACTAATCAACCTTCTTTTTTCTATGGTAAGCGATGCTGCAGAAATGATTTGGCTTAAATTTTCTTTGTCTCTAACTGGAATCTTTGCACTATTTTGTTTATTGATGACACTTCATGGTATTATCCATTCTGTAGGAATAATGATAGGGGCTGTCTCTGGTTTCTTTTTCCCAGTATTCGGTTTACTTATTGTCTGTGGTATTATTCTATTCATCATTGGTCTTTTCAATCCTCTGTTCCTCTTCTTTTTAGTTAAGAAATAAAAAAACAAGCCAATTTAAAGGTTTGTTTCAGAGATAAGATTATCAGTAATCTTGAAACGTTGCTTGAGATTAGTGAAACGGTTGATTTAGAGCGACGAATGAAAGAGCTGGAGACTGAGGTGGAGGTTGTTAGCCAGATGATTTCTAAGCTAGTCACATATAATGCCGTAATGCCACAAGACCAAGATGCTTATCAAGAAAAGTATCGAAACTTGGCTGATAGGTATGAGGCATTAATTGTTGAACTTAAATCGGTAGAAAAGCAACATCTTGATAAAGCTAAACGGAATAAAGAAATTCGTGAGTTTTTAGAAGCATTGAAAGTTCAAGAAGGTTTAGTAACAGAGTTTGATGATTTTCTTTGGGAAACAATGGTAGACAGAGCAATAATTAATCATGAAAAATCAGTCACTATTAGTTTGAAAAATAAAATGGTAGTGATTATTTAATAACTGTGCCGTAATTTTATTTGTTATGGCAATAAGTTATGAATATATGGTACAATTAGATTATAATGTCAACAGGGAGAAATTTATGCCATAAATAATGAAGAACAAGCGTAAGGCTTCACAAATAATAGGAAATTCAGATAAAGGAATAATGATTATAGTGTATAGAGGTACATAAAAAATTTAGGAGATAAAACATGGAAAATACAACTTTAAGGAGTGTGCTAAGCCAACTAGAAGGAAATGCCTGGCAGTGTAATTATATGGTAACAAATACTAGTCTTGATAAAACGACATCTGGTAGTGCACGTCTTATTTTTTATAATGATAATTTGTTGATTAAATGGGATAATGAATATAGATTAGAATATAAAGTTGGTGCAATTCCAGTATCTAGTTTTTCAAAATATCAAAATGTAGAGTATGATGGTAGAACGCTTACTATCATAACTTCGAAATGGGAAATGTATTTTACTTTTTAGTAGAAAACAAATCAATAACTTGGTCGTATCGTTGGGTATGACCTTTTTTTGAATATTATTCGAAGAAATTTGAAAATCTTCAGAATGAACACAAAGTCCTCAGAAGTTATACTTCTGGGGACTTTTCTTGCTTTGAGGGAGTATAATAAAAGAGCTACAAAACACCTTGTATTGCAGTGTGACTATAAAAAAAGACAAACATCGTTTTTGATGTTTATCTTCATTCTGAAACAAGCCAATTTAAAGGCTTGTTTTTTCGTTAACTATTTATTACAACTCTCCGTCTTCTCCAGCATCAAGTTTCTGGAAACGGCGATCACTATCTAAGCTATTTTTCTTTGGTAAGCTTTGAGTAGGAGAGATAATATTCGAGGTATCTCCCTTTGGAGTAACTCTTCCTGCTCCCCCAGTGTTATCAAGGATTTTATCTCTAACATTATCTCTAGCGCTTGTATAACCTTCTCCGAAACTACTAGAGAAATCTCTTTTAACTGCTTGACCTGCACTCCTGAATTCAGTTCCAACAACTTCTTTACCAGATTTAACAGTCTCTTTGACTCCTCTAGATACATTGCGTCCAGCAGTACTCATTGAATTACCAACAATCTCTCTATACTTGAGACCATGAGCTCTTCTATCGGCCATTGCATTCCAAGTACCAGCTACAGTACCGGCTGTAGCACCTGCAGCAGTCAGAGCACCTCGTCTGATACCATTAGCAGTTGACCCTACTGTACCTCCTGCACTCTTGAGACCTCTGATTCCAGTACCCACGCCATTTTTGAGATGATTAAATCCACTTTGATTGCGTCTTCCAGTGACTGGATTATACCCACCAATAGCGAAGTTTCTAGCACCACCACCCATTTTATTAGCAGCCATCGCACCAACAGCCATTGTAGCAACTCCAGCCTTAGTTCCACTTGAAAGGTTAGTATCAATACCTATCCAGCGTTCCAAAACTTTTGAACCTTGAGAAACCGCAAGATAAACACCAAGGTAAACCGCAATCGTCGCAATGGCATGTTGGAATGGATCTAGTCCATCATAGAAACTTCCACCTAGAGTTTTCTTAGCAGCATCAGATGCTCCAGAACCTAGATTGAGTTTCACTTCACTATAAGTAATTAAGAACCATTGAGCTACTTTAACGAATAGTAGTTGGAACCAGATGGCAGCAATTCCTGTCATAACTTCCTGCCAAACTTCCAAGATTCTCATACTATTTCCCACTGCTGCGTAAGAAACGAGGGGTGAAATAATCACTGTTATAAGCGTTTTGAAAATTACTCGTACCGTAGTTACTAGCAATCCGACAAGAAGAAGTAAAAGAATAATTTGCTGAGTTATCAGTGCTATCCAATCAACTTTATAGCGAGCATAAGTTGGTAAGAAAGCAGTATTATCAAAACCAAGGAAATAACCTGATTTTGAAGTGGTAACTCGTGCATAAGCAATCTTACCATCTGCATAACGAATGGTGTTGAGCGTGGATCTCATTACATCAGAGAAACCATTATAAGGTGAATTTGCCTGATCCTCCTTCAAGTCTTTTTGCTCTTTCCAACCAGTAAAGAACAATTTACTTGTTTGAAGAAGGGCTGTTACTGGGTTAGACATCGCAGCACTATTTTTAACCTGTTGCCACCAATCAACCGAACCGTCTTCTCGTATTCCTAACATCTTAGGTAGCGACGATACTCGTCCTTCACGTCCAGAATAATACTGCAACATGGCTTTATTGGTTGGGCCATAAGTTTCAGTAAAATTGGTGAACCAAATATTACCATCTGAAATGGTATTCCAGTTTTTATCCCCCGCTATAAAATGAGTATCTTCATTATATCCTAACTTATCTGTATCAAAATCCATTGCATACAGCATTTCGAGGTCAACCGTATTGCCCCTAAATGGCGTTACAGAAAGCGAAACACTCTGACCACTACCCATTATGTCATAATAGGCTAGTCCTACGGTATCCTTCGCTATAGCACTACCAAATTTTGAAGCGAACACCGGAAGTGCAGTTACAGAAAACGTAACCAAAATAATGTGATTGAAGAATTCTCGGTACCTGAAAGGTGCTCCTGCCATAGCCATTATAAGACGAATGAGAGTTACCAAAACAAACAATGAAATCCCAACGATTTGAAGCCACTTATAAACTTGACCAACAAAGCTATCGGATTGACTAATATAGTCAAACATCCCGAATAACTTAAACATGTTAAGGTAAGCTTTCTCAATCGCATAACTAAAACTATAGATACCTTTTGATAGCATCTCGGGAATAAAGCCAAAAGCTATAAAGACCCCAGTTGTTGGGTGGAGGTATTGGTCCCACTGTGCATAAAAGGATGCCAATAATAGCTCTTTATCTTTGTCACCTCCCCAACCTTTAGGACCAACTTCATTAGGCCAATCTTTCGATTGAGAGATCATATCTGATAGGGATGGCCAGACCTTCCCTTGTTCAATCTCAATTGTTGCTTCTGCACCCATAGGTTATCCCTCCTTGTTTTCAGCTGAAGTTTCAGTAGAAGGAGATGTTGGAGTTGCAAATGCTGTTGTTGTTGGTTCAGATGTAACCACCCAACCTTGAGTAGCTGATGGTTTTTTCTTAACATTGAAAGTAACTCGACGAACAGTCGTTTTTTGAGCCTCATCCGTTGTACCTACAACGTATGTAACCTCATAGGTATCTTTCTCATTCTTAACGAGTTCAACTTTCTCCAACATTGTGCTAGAAACAGTCGCTACCTCTGGGTTAGTAAATTTAGCGTCGTTATTATCCAAGTAAGCCTTAAGCTTATCCTTGTCTCCTGAATAATAGTATGACAAGAAATAACGAGCCATGACATCAATCTCATGTTCATGATCTTGTATCATTGTAAGACGCTCAACTTTATCTGTTGTGGCCACAAGTTCTTTCTTCACGCGCGTGAAATTGCTATTATAGACCATTAGCATCAACAATAAAAACATCGATAAGGTACAAGAGACAATAGCCAAAATCAATGGCAACTTACTTGGTGGTCCTACTTCTTCATCTTCATACACTCTGCCTGTTTTCTCCTTCCGTTTCTTGGCCCCTGCAACTGACTGTTTATGCTTATCCTTATTCGACATAAGACGATTTGGAAGTTCTCCTTCAATCGTTCCTGGTTTTGGATAAGGTGGCATATCAACAAGAGACAAGCCTAGACTTTCAGCATAACATGGAAGTAACCCCATTGGACCACTGAAAAAGTTAGAGATCCCTTCATATGTTGTCTTCTCAAACCGTTTATCACGGTGTGCTTCTTCGATGAGTGGGGTAACGAGTTCCTTATAATCTTTCGTAATAACAAAAGGGGTAATCTGAGGTTGTCCTTCAATACTAGGGACTCCCGTAGTTGGTCGTGTGACACGACCATTTTGTTCCATCGGTTGACTAGCAAGGGCAATTCCTTTTAAGGTAAATTCTGAATAACGCTTTTTGATTTCTCGAAAAAGTAATTCTGCTTGTTTAAAAGTTAGAAATGGTAGACTTTGAGCAATACTTTCCTTCTTATTACTAGGGAAATATTCAGTATCTAGGTCATCAATGATATCCGCTAACTCTTCATCCTTTTTAGGATTTGCTTTTCCTTTCCACTCAATATAAAGAAACAAGGCATCTGGAAACAATACCTTGCGATTCCCCTTTATGGTAAGTAATTCTTTTTCCATAAAGTATACCTCTTAAAGATTTATTTTGGTTGCCAAAGATAATCAACAAATGAAACAAGTGCTGAGCCAGCACATAGTGCGATTGCAATCCACATGAGTCGGTCAAGGGCCACCGTTCGTTTCTTATCACCCATCATCATCAAGATACATGCTCCTAAACCACTTAGTATTGCTATCCCCGGGAATAAGAGACGTAGCATATCTGAAAAGTTATTAATTGAATTATTAGCTTCATTAGCTGGGTTAACAGTCCCATTTCCTCCAGTTTGCTCCGCAAAAGCAAGGGATACAGAGTTTAACGTCAACAAAGCAGTCATTCCTAGTGTTGATGCCTTTGTCTTCACGTTGTTCAAAAATGTGTTTTCTTTCAAAACAGCCTCCTTAAAAATTTAATATCTGTAGTCTACAATATTCCATCTACGAGTCACAACCTAGTGACACCCCTTAAGAAGTAAGCAAATAGTTACCATACTCCTCTGGAGGTATCCGTTTGACACTAATATGCGTCTGACGCCTATCTTGAACTGTCTTTCTACCTGAGTTACCATACGCAAACGTTCCTGGTGCATGTCCAGATAAAGACACATCAACCATAAAGTAATCTTGTGGCTTTCGCCCAAGGAAATACAATTGCTCAAAGATTTCATCAGTTAACACTTCATCAATAGTTCTCTCTAAAGGCCTTGCTCCATCTTCTGGACTAACACCGACACTACTAAGATATTCATAGAAGTATTTTTTGCCATCGATAGTTTGGTCACCATCCTTAACATCCTCATAATTAATAAGGATATGATGCTCTTTAAACCAACTACTCTCATGTACAGCCATTTTTGAATAGACAATCTTATCAATGGTTTGTTTCGTCAAGATATTAGTCACCTCAATTTTCCAGCGGTTGATAAATTCAGGACGTTTAAAGATCTTGATTAACTCGTCTCTCATGTCCTTCATGAACTCTTTATAGTCAGTCTTGTTCATTTCTGTAAAGGTCTGACCAGAGGTGATATATTTATCTTTGATTCGCTTATGCCCCACGTTTGATGTTGCAATGATAAACGTATTCTTAAAATTGATTTTTCGTCCACGTCCGTCAGTTAAATGCCCGTCATCAAGCATTTGCAAATACAAAGCCCAGACATCTGGATGAGCCTTTTCTAACTCGTCCAATAGTACTAACGAGTAGGGATTCTTCTTAATTTTCTCCGTTAAGTCACCTTTTCGCTCGTCATTTCCTATAAGACGAACAACAGCATTATCAGTCATGTATTCTGACATATCCAGCCGAATCGTCGCTTCTTCACTGCCAAACAGTTGTTTGGCTGCTTGTTTCGCCAATTCAGTTTTACCTGTACCTGTTGTTCCAAGTAGAAGAAGAGTTCCTAGAGGTCTTCGTTTGTTCTGCCCACCCTGGATACCTTTATACATAAGGCGTGCTATAGTTCGAATCACATGGTCTTGCCCCTTAACAACAGCACGCATACCTTCTGCAAAATCCACTGGTGTTGATGACGTGCGTAGGAGACTTTCCATTGGAATACCTTTTTTACGGTGAATGACATTCGCAATATCTCTTAAGGTAATCTCTGATTTTCCATCGATATTTGCAGTCGCTGAAGCTTCATCAATAATATCAATAGCTTTATCTGGAAGCATTTTATCCGTAATATAACGAATAGATAATTCTACTGCTGCCTTAATGGCATCATTAGGAATTTCAATGTCAAGTTCTCGTTTGTACTTGGGTCGACGTTTTTTCAAGACCAATATCGATGCCTCTTTATCCAGTTCATCAACGTAAACTGGTTGTAGACGTCGTTCCATTGCAGGATCTCGTTCAATAATCATAAACTCATCAGCTGTGGTAGCTGATATAAGATAGATTTCCCCACGAGATAAGGCTGGTTTCAAGCTATTTGCCACGTCAAGAGCACTGCCCTCAACCCCAGTTCCCATAATGGTATGCACTTCATCAATAAAAAGAATAAACTCATCTTTATGAGCCATAAACTCTTTAATCAATCCGTCCATTTTGGCAATGATGTTCACCTCTTTACCAGTATGATCAAATTCTTTCCCTTGGATAGCAGATAATTCTAGTTGCTTAACCTGCTTACCTCGGAAACGTGTTGGGACGTGGGCTTTATTGTTAAGAATATCCGCACAAATTCCCTCTACAATAGCTGTTTTACCTACACCAGCTTCACCAATCAGAACAGGCGAGTTTTTCTCTAATCGATTTAGTGAGATAAAGACTTGTCTGATTTCATCTTGTCTACCCCAAGCCACAAAATCTTGACGCTTGGGTCTGATTTTCTCAGTAAGGTCTGTTGTGTATTTGTCAATATAAGGAGTCTTACTAAGATTATGGTTAGTCCTCTCCTTCATCTATTTATATTTCCTTCCTAAACGTTCTGCAGCCTTATCCATTAAGTAACGACGGTTTTTCGAGCCGTCATCTCTCAACTCTGGATAACAGTTCTTATCAATTGGATAATAACGTTTCTTTGTCCGACGGTGTGCATGAATAAATTCCCAGAACTTATTTCCACCAGACGAAGACGGAATCATCCAATAAATCGTTAAAGTCATTGTACAGATTAAATTGATTAGGAACTTCAACTCCTGCCCTCTAGGGAAAAATATATCCCTGAATTGTAGCGGAAAAACAAAACTCCCTACTATAATAAAGGCTTTCATTACCGGAACACCGTAGTACTTTACCTGCGTGTAAAGACCACGAGGCAGTCCCCAGTTCCCCTCTTGTTGTTGATTTTCTTCTTGATTCATCCAGTACCTCCTAGAAATCAATATCCATCATTGGTTGAATATTACTTTCAAAATAAAGGAAATAATGGAATTTCTCAGTCAAAAGCTCTACTTGATTCCTCTGAATACAAATAGATCCTTTCTCTCCAAAATCAATATCCAAAAGGTCCGTACATTCAATACGGCATTGGTTCAAGTGTTTCTTAACTACCTCAATGGATGTTTCAGAGTCATGATGAACATTACTTGAGACAAAACTACGAAAGTTCTTCCAACCAACTTCTTTATCAATGATTTGATGTAGGCGTTCTAAACCGTCTGCCCATTTCCCTCTAAAAATTTGAAGGGGTTCATTCATAGCGTTACCTCGCTGATATTTCATCAATAGGCAGTCCTGGTTAAGTAAATAGCGTTGTTCGTCAATTGTCATAATCGTTAATAAAGTCCTTTCTTTCCTTTTTATATTTATTCCCCAATATCTTGTTTTACTGAGCGCACTGGTGAATTAAACTTGTAAGTACCATTCTTAACTGCTTTGATATTCTTTTCAATCTGTTCAATGATTGTCTGAACATAAGCAGCATTTTCACGCGCTTTCGCTCCGTCCTTCTCTTTAGAGTCCATACTTTTCTCGATAGCTTCCATATCACTCTGCTTATCGGTTAAGTCGTTACCGACCAAGTATTCTGACTCACGTTTCAACTGCTCCAATGTCTTAGTATCTTCCTGAATACTGTCATCAAGTGTTTTTGCAGAAGCCAAGAGTTCTTTTCGTTGACCTTTTTGATATTTCAACTCCTCTTCAAAAATATTGAGGGCAAACTTCTCACGAGACAAATTCTTGACATATTTGTTTTTGAAGAGTTCATTTTGAGGAGTAACAAAGAAATCAACGTAGTTCTTATTCCCTTCCTTATCTTTTTGTTTATTCTGCTTAGAAACTGAAGCGTCATTAGAACTAGATGATAAGTAGTCACTGTATTCTTGAACGTCAATCTTGAGACTGTTTGAGTTCGGTGTCTTATTTGTCGCACGAATAACCATGAGCGTATAATCTGAGGGCACATTACGCATGACTAGATACACCTTATCTCCGGTTAACGGAATGACTTCTAAGGTCACTGCTTCAGGATTCTTAACACTACTTGGCAAGAAAACCTGCCAATCAAGATTTTCAGTATTAATCCCTTTTTTGATAGCACTAGTAGCATCTGATGTTGTCAATTCCATAACGACTAATCCATTTGACGAAGAGTAAGTCATAGAAGTTGCGGTGATACTTCCAAGGCCATTACCAAATGATTGTGTTGCCTGCAGCTGTGACTCTAGGTAAGTAACGCGGGTGGGAGAGAAATAAGCAGTTGTAGCTGTCCAGACCATTGTTCCCAGTAATGCATAACTAATGATCATCGTTCGTTTTAACCGATGTCGTCTCAAGTAAGAGAGAACGCTGTTGCTCTCCCAGAAGGACTTGATCCTATTTGCTGCTCTAATCGGAAGATACCGCCAACCTTCCAGCTCTTCGAGCCCCTGTGTATTTTCATAATCTTTAAATTCTACCATGAAGCCATGATAGGCTATTTTATATTGGTGTCGCAACCTAGTGACATAGGTTGACTTTTGAGATGAAATTACTCTTATTCTGGTTTCCTTGCCTTGAAATAACAGGTCCAATAGGCTATACTAAAAATGTGTTTAGGAGTACTCCTAAACACAGTCATTGTTTTTCCCTTCGGGGAATTTTATGGAGAGGTTGCTTTTCTCCTTCTTCTCCATATCTTCTTTTTCATAAAACGTCATTGTTTTTTGAAAATATTGTTGTTGTAACCATTGGGACTTCCTGTTGTCTCGATGGTTTTTTTCTATTCAAAATAAGTTCCGTTGACAACAAAAAAGAGGCAGCCCACAATGGACTACCTCTCTTCCCAAGAGAAATTTCTCTGGAGAAGAAAAACAATGACTATTTTTAGTTTAACAGCGAGGGGAGAAACCTCATAACACTAAAAACAGAAAGGATAGTTATGCTTTGGGGGAGGTCCCTGATTCATAACTAATAGAACTTAATAGATTATGTTAGATGCGAGAGGAGAAATCTCGTCTAACCTTACAACAACAATGGTTGGGTTAAGGAGAGGGGAGAAACCTCATTCCTTAACCTTGATATAAGTATATCATAATAGGTCTTGTATTCGAAGCTCAGAGGATACTTTATTTCACTTTTTTATATTTTTCAACCAGGTTTCGTAAATGCTGCCAACCAGATTAAGTGGAAAGCAAATTGCTTTATAAAAAACAATCTAAACAAAAAACACCATCCTAAAATGGTGTCTATACTACTATTAATGCCTACCAAATAATTTTTCTGCTTTATTGCGAGACATCTCAATAAGAGTTTGCGACAAGCATAAGTCGACAACAATCATAAAGTCAGAGTTCTGTCTTAACAACCCAGTTAATACTAAGAGTGCTAGAACTAAACCTACTAAGTTCAATTGTTCCTCAGAAACCATATCTCTTTGTTGGCATTCCTCGTGGCCTCCGATGAAAAATTGATTGATCATCTCAGATTCTATTTTAAGCTTGCGGTTTCATCTTTTCTAGTAAACTCATACACTCAATACGTGTCGACAATATACAGTTATATTATGCCATGGGGTTTTAACAATCCTAAACTTTCCTATCGTATCATTAATAGTTTTTTGAACATAATCAGAAATCTTATTAAAACATTCCGTAGCTAATGGATAACGTTCCAAAAATTACTCGAAAATACCTAAAACACCGTCATCAAAGTGACTATTTGTAACTTCTCGTTGAATGAAAAATTCTGGATGTGTTAAAATCGCGAACAGGTCAAGGACGTGGTAATCATCAATTATATTGGAAACACAATCTATAATTTGCTTTCCATGTCTTGAATTGCTATTTCAAGTTCTCTAATCTTGGAATTTTTTTCATCTATCCACCGGTACATATTATTGATATGCTCTTGATTTCTCATGTTACTCATTTTATATTGAAGTTCACTGATTTGCCGTTCAAGATTTGAAATCTGATCTCTCTTACGATTGATAGCTTCATACAATTTTCTTCGCCATTCCTGTTGTTTTCGCTCATTATACAAGCGTTTTCCGGACCAAAAGCTATCTTTAGCACTTTGAAATAGATTCCAAAGCTGGTGCTCATTTATCTTTCCAGCGGAGCCTATGTTTCTCCATTCACGATCAAGTTCTTTCATGCGCTCTGTAGTCTGCACAGAATAGTCACTGCTGCTGGCAATATTTGCAGCCTCTTGTACAATCTGTCCTTTTCGGCTAGCATTTTCTTGGAAAAGTCTGTCTTGTTCCTCATAATAAATACGTCTACGATTGAAGAAATCCTGTCGAATACTATTAAATTCATTCCAAAGACTATCATTATATTCCTTGCCAACACTTCCAATCTCTTTCCACCTATCCATTAATTCATGGAGTTTATCGCCAGTTCGTTTCCAATCTGTTGAAAACTGAGAAACGCTCCTTGCTTCTGAAATCAGTGCTTGTTTCATTTGTCTGTTTTTGTCACGTTGTTTATCTAAATCACTGAAGTATTTTGAACGACGATCATAAAATGTTTGTTGAGCAGATTTAAACTCAATCCATAGAATTTCATCATCTTTTCCAGCAGAACCTATGCCTTTCCATCTATCAAAAAGTTTTTTAAACTGTTGCCCTGTGGATTTCCAATCGGTTGATGCTGATAAAGTTCGAGCTTCCGAAATTATACTTTGCTTGGTAACTTTATTTTTTGAACGATTACTCTCTCGTCGTTCATAGAACGTTTTTTTAGCGGCCTGAAAATCTTCCCATAGTTGTTTTTCTTTTGGCGTTCCCCAATTGTAAACCTTTTTCCATTCATTAAATAACTGCTTAAATTTAGGTGCAGCGGTTTTCCAATCATTTGACAATGATAAACTCTTAGCCTGTGAACAAATCTTTTCTTTTTCTATTATGTCAGATTCCAAATCAGAGAGGGCATTGCTTCTTCGGCCACGACCATATTCTTGCTGACCACCTTCATGAATAGGATGTCTCCATGATAACATCTGATATATTCCATCTATTTCTATGGCAAGCCAATGACCGTGTCCATCAGAATTGCTTTCTGGAGATGTGGGTCTTCCCCTGTTGTCACGAGCACCGTATAAAACTTCTATCAGTTTTGCACCAGATGAATGGGTTCTTTCTCTAACTTTGGCATATTTATCTCCAAAATTCGGAATACTAGTCCACCCCATAATATCACTCCTTAAATCTATCAAAATACAGTGATTCCAGCTCCTGTTTACCCCTTTGAGCCATTGCTCAAACAAAACATTCTAGTATTGGCGTAATAATCTTCTTTCTACCTAAGCATTGTCTCATTACTTAATCTCTTTAAAGAATACATTACATGCTGACTAAGTATAAAAATCCTTATAACCTCAATTCACTAAAACATTTTCTTTATTATAACACTTCTGCCTATTTAAGCACAATTGTACACAAAATATAAACCGCCGTAGATAGAGCACTTACACTCTTAACTATGGCCTTATAAATCTTCCTCTGTTCCTTCTAAAAACTTAATAGTGATGTTAGTATGATTTTAAATAATCAATATAGGTCATATCATGTTCTATTTTCATTCTTTTTTAACATACTACTAGATTTAACTTCATTCACCAACACCTCCTATTTTTATGCATAAACAAAGTATAAATTTCTAATTATCTTTTTATATTTTCTTAAATGCTCGTAAAGCCTTATTCTATGTGCTTTCGAGTATTTTTACTGTAGGAAGATACTTCACGTTTCTTTGCATATTTCCTCATGTCTTAGCTGTCAGAAGTGGTAAATAAGTAGTAAATTCATTTGTACTACTAAGCAACAAGACGCTCCTGTTGCTTCTCTTTATTCAAGCGTTTCATTTCTGCCATTGCAGAATCGAATGTTGCATGTGCGTAATAGTTCAGCGTCATGGCTATATTAGCATGTCCCATAATGTACTGTAATGCCTTTGGATTCATTCCTGCATTTGCATAGTTGGTACAGAATGTATGTCGCAAACTATGTGGAGTGATGTGTGGCAATTTATCCTCGTTATACTTATTGTATTTCTTAACAAGACCTTTCATCATGCCGTTGTAATCACTTGCCACTTTTGGATAGTTCTTTCTATTAAGAAAGAGGAAATCACTATATCCATCAATCTCAACACGCTTATCATTCTTTCGATTCGCTAACACTCGCTTAAATGCTTGATAGGCTTCTTCAACCATAGGAACTTGACGTTCGCCACTTTTGGTCTTTGGTGTTTCAATGTAGTACCCAATTTCAGTATCTCTCAATAGCTGATGGTCTATATTGACAAGACGATTCTCAAAATCTAAATCTGGAAGTGTCAAACCACCAAACTCTGAAATACGAAGACCTGTTTTTAAGAGTATCAGAATTTCATCATAATTTTTGCTGTAGGTTTTATCAGCTTTTGCAAAGGCTAACAGTTTTTCTTCCTGTTCTTCTGTTAGTACGGTCTTAGGGACAGTATCATCATCAAGAACTGCTTTCAGTTGAAAGTCAAATGGATTCTTCCGAACACAATCATCTTGTATAGCAATATAGAATGAAGCCTTTAAAGAACGTTTGTAGTTATTGATGGTTTGATAAGCATAACCATTTTCACTCATTCTAATAGCCCATTCTTTAGCGTCTGATGGCTTAATACTGTCAATACTTCTTACACCTAACTTGTCTTTCTTCAAAATATCCATAAGATATTTGCGTCCAGTTTCAGTGTTTTTTCTAACCTTTGGTCTTTGAGCGTTCTGTTTTGCGTAAAGCTGGCAGAGTGTCATTTTCTTTCCTACAACATCAATACCATCATGAATGTCTTTCTGTAACTCTGCGATTTTCTCTCTAAGTGAGATACAATCACGCTTTCCTGCTGGTACTCGGTCTGTAGCCACAAGTTTCCACGAGTAAACAAATTGCGGTTCTCCAAATGAATCTATATATTTGTATAAGTATCTTCCGTCTTTTCGTTGGCTCTCTCCAGTCTTTAAGATTCGACCTTTATTGTCACGTCTTTTTTCTGACATGGCATTTGCTCCTTTCCTTTATGGAAAGAGCCTTGATACGACTTAATACTATTTTATCATATACAAGACCCTTTGGCGACGCTAGATTGCGTCCAATGTATCTATAATTTTTTCAAATTGTTTTCGTTTAATCTGAATACGATTGCCATTCATAATCAGCCAATTTGCATTTTTATTTTCCTCTGCCAAGCGTCGTAGCTTGTTTTCGCCAATACGAAAATATTTTGACGCTTCTTCAATGGTTAGGGTATAACGTTCCCAAATAGGAATGTCAGTCTGCTTCATAAAATCCTCCTTTCCAAATCACTTATTTGGATTTCATAAAAGTTGTTTTACCAGCAATCGAACAGCTTTAGCAAAGCTCACGGGAGTTCCACCCCTGCATGGTTCTCATGTAGCCATACTCATTGCCTGCGACGGTTTTATCACGCTCGGACTATTGACTGTATGGGAGTATCATTATCACGATAAGAATGTCGTTGCAGGCAATCCTGCTAAAGATTGCTTCTCGGATCACTAACATGAATCGCTCGCTATCTTTATAAGATAGGTCATGGCGGTTAGTTCCGTTGGCTCTTTTCTTATCGAAACGTATTCGATTACTTTTATTCAGTTTTCAAAGAACAATGGCTCGTTAGCCTATCAAAACACATTGAAAGCTCAATATGCTTTGGTGGAATAACAAACCTCCCTGTTCGGGAAGCGTGGAATGGTTTAGCACGCTTCCACGAAAGGAGAGAGGATATTACTTAATTTCAAATGACAAAATCTTTGTAATCAGTCTGGTTTCCATTCTTCCACGTAAGACTTCATCAACGACCATACTTTGATTGCCATATTCATCTTTCATAAGTCGTAGGGAACGCTTCGTTATGTACCCTCTGTAATGATGTAGAATCTGGTTAATCGCTTCGGTATCGCCATCTGTTGCCTTTACAATGAGAGGAAAGGGAATCATAGGATATTGTGTTTTCATTCTTCAAATTCCTCCATAAACTTTTTAATTAAGGCTAGTCCACTGGTTCTATGCCGATAGACAGTAGAACGGTTCAATTTCAACAGGTCTGCAATTTCTGAATCGCTCATGTCCATAAAGTAAAACAGCAGTAGAATTTCACGTTTCTTGTCTGGCAACTCACGTAATGCTTCACTCAACAAATCATTTTCAACGCCTACTGATAACCCATTGAGTGTAAAAATCTGAAAGTCAGTTGAATAGTTATCTGTTGTCGCAAACTGGCTAACAAGATAATCGCCAACATCCGAAAAGGACACCTCACGCTTTGCAATCCTTGAAAGATAAAGCATATAATTCTTTCGCTCGTCTTCCATAGCACGTTTACAGATATAGTCAAACTGATTTTCTATTGTGGTCTGAAAAGAAGATGGTTTCATGTTTCTCACCCCCTTTCTGTCTAGGAAAGGAAGTGAGCCTTGCTCGTTTATCTCCTTTCACTCTTAGTCCCAATGTGAAAGGGGGATTTGTTGCATTACTGATAAATAAACTTTGTAAAAAAGTTCTGAATAGCCAAAAAAGCATATAAACAGATTTATTTCTCTGTTTACATGCTTCTGTTATTCTATCTATATGATTTATAAAACCACATTGGTGGACGTACTTATCTATTGCAGATAGACGACTTTTTTTGACAAGAACCCAATGTAAGGAAATTTATTGTATATGATGTACTTCATGGCGACGTTGACCTCCAACAAACCGCCATTTGGAAGTAATATACAATATTTTAACAGCGTAAATAGCACTACCATATAACGGTTTTTTTTATTGGCGTTTAGTAGTGCTTTTTATTAAATATAAACCTATAAACCATATAACACGTTTTTCTATACCTGTTTTTAATTCAGTAGGAACAATAAAATGTATAGAGGTGGTCTACTATGCGTAAAAAAGAAGATAAATATGATTTTAGAGCCTTTGGTTTAGCCATTAAAGAAGCTCGATTGAAACGAGGTTTAACTCGTGAACAAGTGGGAGCATTGATTGAAATTGACCCACGGTACTTAACTAATATTGAAAATAAAGGGCAACACCCCAGCATACAAGTTCTTTATGACCTTGTATCGTTACTTCATGTTTCCGTTGATGAATTTTTCTTACCTGCTAATAACTTGGTAAAAAGCACCCGACGATTACAGATAGAGAAATACATGGATAGCTTTACAGACAAAGAACTATCCTTAATGGAATCTTTAGCCAGCGGTATCAACGAAGCAAGAAACATCGAAGACTAATTAAAAGAATCCATACATAACGGAAAGAGCCGATAAAATGAGATTGTATTAATCTCATTTTATCGGCTCTGCGTCTTTGCGTCTGGCTCTGTAATCACAGTTACTTTGAACTGCTTTATTTCAATTAAATTTTCTTGTCTGCATTTCGGACAATAGAGGGGGAATTTTTTTAATTCAGTATCTTCCCTTATCTTTAATCGTGTTTTATTTCCACATACAGGACACAATATCCACTTGTAGTTTATAATAACTATCTCCTCCTTTACACTTTAATTCAAATCTTTATTAAAAAATATTTCATCTTATTTAACAAGAAACCATATTTATATAACAACATAAAATACACTAAGTTATTTTATTGAACATATATCGTACTTTATCTATCCGACTATTTGGACGACGGGGCTGGCAAACAGGTTCACCGGTAGTAACATGGTACCCTTTTAACTCTGTTAAACAAACACTACGTCCATTTGTAAAGAAAGTTAAATCACTACGATATTCTTGAATACACCGAGCAGGGATTTCTCCACTAAGAATGACCTCATTATTTTTCAATTGAGTGTCTACGATGTTCGCACAATATTTAGGAGCATCGTTGTATGCTCGTGAAAGATATTCCTGTGGCGCATAAATTTTAAAACTAAGATATGGCTCTAACAATTCTGTTCCAGCTTTTTTTAAGACTTGTTCCAATACAATAGGAGCAAGCATCCGAAAATCTGCTGGGGTACTAACAGGGCTATAGTATAAGCCATACTTAAAACAGATTTTACAGTCCGTCACATTCCAACCATACAATCCTTGTTCACAGCCATAGCGTATCCCCTCCATAACTGCATTTTGAAACGATTGATTTAAGTATCCAAGAGAAACCGAGCTCTCATACTGTACTCCGCTCCCTAATGGAAGCTGTGCTACAGATAGACCAATGGAAGCCCAGAAAGGATTCGGTGGAACTTCGATGTGAATGGTATACTCTGCTTTTTTTAACGGTCTTTCCATATAAATGACTGTAGGCTCTTTTATTTCTATCTCCACATGATACTTTTCTTGCAGCAGAGCACAAGTCACTTCCATTTGTACTTTCCCTAAGAAAGAAAGTATGATTTCATGTGTCGCAGAATCCACATAATATCGCAGAAGCGGGTCACTGTCGGAGATTTCTAAAAGTGCATCAAGTAACATTTCCCTTTGTTGAGGTTTGCTCGGTTCAACAGTCGTTTGCAGCAGAGGGAGGGGATTTTCAATTCTCTCTCTCTGTGGCAATAGCTTTGTATCTCCAAGAACACTATTTAACTTCAAAAACTCATTCTGCAAAATAACAATTTCCCCGGAATAAGCCTTATCGATTTTACATAATTCACCATTTATTGAAGTATACATTTCTGTAATTTTTATTTTTTCCTTTTCCGATATTCTAACCGGATCTCGCAAATGCAGTACGCCACTATAAAGACGTATATATGCAAGACGCTGTCTTTTTTCCGAATACTCAATTTTGAAAACTTTTCCGCAAAGTTCAGACTGACCTCGATGTGTTGATGAATAAAATTTATTCGTAATCACTTCTATAAGGTTATCAATCCCTATATTGTTTTTTGCACTTCCGTGATAAACAGGGAACAGGGAACAATTATGAAATCTTATGCTTTCCTCTTGTTCGAGTTCTAATGCTTCCAATAATTTCCCAGACGTATATTTCTCCAAAAGGTAATCATTTCCTTCTATTACCATATCCCATTGTTCAGATTCGGTAAAGTTCATTACACGCATATTAGGATGCAGTTCTACCTTCTGTTTGATTACAATTTCCGCAGAAAGTTTCTCTTTAATATCCTGATAAACCGTTGATAAATCAATTCCATTTTGGTCAATCTTATTGATAAAAAAGATTGTGGGAATACCTATTTTCCTAAGTGCATGAAACAATATACGAGTTTGTGCTTGTACGCCATCTTTTGCAGAAATCAGTAGAATTGCCCCATCTAATACTGATAATGAACGATATACTTCTGCTAAAAAATCCATATGTCCTGGCGTGTCTATGATGTTCACCTTAGTATTTTTCCACTGAAAAGAGGTTATCGCCGTCTGAATTGTAATTCCTCTCTGACGTTCTAAAAGCGTATTATCCGTTTTCGTTGTACCTCTGTCCACGCTTCCTAATTCTGTAATCGCTCCACTGTTATATAATAAGCTTTCTGTTAAGGTAGTTTTTCCCGCATCAACATGAGCTAAAACTCCAATATTAATAATTTTCATGTGATTTTCCTCCATTCAAAAGCCCAAAAGGGCATAAAAATCCCAGTGATAAATACTCTTATCACTGGGATTTTTATGCATAACCATAGGCATACAAAGCATACAGATATTCTCCGGATACTTTAGAATCACATGATAAAGGTATTCTTAAACTGGGTACAAAAAACTAAGCCCTCCTAAAAAAGGACATCCAATTATTTGTTCCCACTATCAAATTGACAGTTTATTTAAGAATACCTTGCCGCATATTTATTAACTCCTTTTAAATAGATACTTAAATAATAGCACGTAAGAGCATATTTGTAAAGGAATCTCCAATTTTTTATCAAAGAGAGTACGTGATTACAAAATAGCTGTAATAATGTACCAATATTTGTTATTCTATAATCTTCCAATTACTCCCGTTCTTTTCAAGTACCAAATCAAATTGAGATACCTGCGTTGCTTTGGTCTGCTGGTCGATATACTCCACTGTCAGCGATACCGTGACTTGATTATCCTTACGATTGTGAATAGGATTTACCAGTTCTTGAAAGATGTACTCTTTTCCGATTGGTTTTAATATCCCGTCATTCACATAGTAGGAAAGTTCACTGGCTGTCGCTGTAGGATAGAGCTTGAAGAACGTCGTTAAAAACTCATTGATTTCATTGGTTGTAATGGAATCAACCGTCCCCTCACTTTCAATGGCTTTTGGTTTATAACTTGATTTCTTAGGTATGTTGGTAATGGTCGGATTCTTAACCAGTACCATATTTCCAGAACCATCTACATAGACACTCACTATATAAGCAGAGTGGACGGTCTTTGTATTTTCTCCCTCTGTAATGAGCTGGTCTACACTGTAGGTTACATTAAACTCATTGTCGCCAGTTGGCTCTACCGTCCATATCTGAAATCCTCTTACAGAAGACGATACAGGAATATCTTTGCGTACTGTATCAACATTGAGAGCTTGAAGTTCATCTGTCAGATAGCCTTTTAGACTTTCCATTCGATTATCAATGGACTTATCGGATTGCTCCCATGAATAGTAGACTTTCGCAAAGTTCTCTACAAAATTTTCTACATGATGAGTATCAACGTATTCCTTTTCTATGATAGTTGTTTCGTGAATAGTATGAGTATCTATAGCTGTAAAGTGCTTGAATATCGCAAAGCTGAAACTAAGCCCTAAAAGTACCCACAAGGCAATCACAACCTTTTTATGAGGATTGACCTTATAGTAGACACGAGGTTTCTTTTCCTTTGGTATCTGTTTTTCTTTATTCTGATTTTTTCTAAATTTCATCATTAAATCTTCCTTTCTCATTGTTTGATTCGTCCTGCTCCCACTAAATGCTGTTGCCAGTAGGGGCTTGTTAAGTCGGCATAACCGATTGGGTCGCCTGCATGAAACATACGGTTATTGCCAAGGTATATCCCAACATGAGTAATATAAGAGCCAGCGTTATAGGTAGAATGAAAGAAAACCAAATCGCCAGCTTGTGCTTCCGATAGTGGGATATGCTGGGTCACATCATATTGCTGTTGTGCGGTTCGTGGTAAGTTAATTCCAGCTTTTCCATACGTCCATTGTGTCAGTCCGCTACAATCAAAAGAAGTAGTCGGGGAAGCTCCACCGTAAACGTATCGCCAGCCCTCATATTTCAGTGCTTCGTCCATGATGGCTTGTACCGTATCATCATCAAACTCTGTTGTGACAAGATACTGCGTTACCAGTTGCACATAAAACATATTGCCATAGTTGTATCGCCAGCCCCCATTGATAGGTATGGCTATGGGATTGGGGTAAGACACTTTTTCGCCACCTGAATACTCTTTTGAGAAACTTTGAGCCAGTTCAAAGGTATATTTATTTCCACGATTAGCCACATACCCTAAGAAACCACCACCATAATTGTAGGACTGGATAACCGATTCTAAATCTACACTGAGCCTTTCGCTACTGGCTAATAATTCACTGAAATACTTCACACCTTGCTTAATGGATTCTTCTGTACTCAATGAATTAGGTGGAAGACCGAGGGATTCCGAGGACTGCATAACATCTTCCGCAGTACCGCCCGATTCCACCTGTATAATCGCAAGAAGTATGTTGACATATTCTTCAACGCCATATTCTTTGGCATATTTTTCTACCATAGGCTTATGAGCCAGCACTTCTGCGGAAACATTCACACCTCCATAATGAATATTGGAAATTCCGCTGTCCTGTTCATCTGAAAATAAAATGGCAACAAACAGAAGCAGTGAGAAGACCATCAAGAATAATCCAGAACCACCAATCACTAAAGTTTTCAACTTCATGGTTTCTTACCGACTTTCTTAATGGTGGCGGTTTTGATTGGTGGTCTACTTCTTGTATTTTGTAGTGGTACTCTTTGAACAGTAGACGGACGTTCTTTTGTGATTGGACGTTGTGAAGTTCTATCTGCTGTAGTGGTTGAAGTTGCTGGCTTTTGAACGGTTTTTTCTTGAACGGTATTGCCTTGGCGTTCCACTTTTGGACTTGAAAAATCGGACTTAACTGCTGGACGCTCTTGTTTGGCTTGTTGAGATTCCTTATATGAAGTCTGAATATTAGACTGTTTTGAGGTCTGTTCATCATGATATTGTTCTTGTCTTGTAGTCGGTCTTTCATGAACAGAAGAAGCAGGCTGTTTTTTCTGTTTGACCTGTTCCATTTCAGAGCGACGCTTCGCAATGGTTTTTCGCCTTTGTTCCTGCTGTTCCTTGCGTCCACTGGCTCTGTCCGCTTTGGTTTGAGAAATACTACTGGTTAAATCACGGACATTCTCTTTTACTTTGGATTTTCCTTGATATACTGCATATCTTGCATTGGTCGGCAAATCTTTAACCTGTTCTTTCAAACCACTAGCAGTGTCTACCATTCTGTCTTTGGTATCAGCTACTGTACCGATGGTTTGACCGATACGTTTTCCAAGTGTTGATTTTTCCTTTCCGTCTGGTCGGGAGTGATCTGCTTGTGTCCTTGCAGAACTCCCCGAACCCGACTGTCCTTTTTTACCTGTAACAATGGCAGACCCAGCCCCTAGAGTAGTCATGGAACGTCCAAGTTTCCGCTGTAGACGGTGCATGTGAGCGTGCATAAGCATACGAGGTTTTCTCATCACACGACTTCCCACACTTTGAGAATCGTTACTCTGTAGAGAAAACATACTCATTAAATCGCCCAGCTTGAAGTAGATTCCTGCAAAGGTCACAATCTGTAGAAAAGCAATCAAAAAGAACGGATAACCAGCCGATAAGGTATAGAGCATGGTTGAAATACTAAATGCTGTCGTAATAATCAATGTGATTCCAGCTCGTGTCAAAATGGTATTAAAGAGCTTTGTTATGGCTCGTTTTGACATACCATCAAATGATGGAATCATGCTTAAAATAAAGCTCACAGGCAGAAACATAGCATAGATGATAAAAAGTACCTGCGAGAAAATCATGATTCCTGTTAATAGGAATACAAATATGGAAATCCCAATATTGAAGACAAATAGGAAGAAGACTGTACCTAAACGGTTAATGGTCTTTGTAATGGTTAGATTGGTATTGCTTCTGTCTTCAATTTCTTCCGCAACAATTTTTTCTCTGTCTTCGCCATTGTTGGAATCTGGGCTGGTGGAGAGCAGGCTTTCCACACGGTCAATACCGATACTTTCAATGTCTGAACTGTTGTATTGAAGCAGTAGCCACGGTTGCTGAACCTGTATGGAAAACAGGCTATCTCTGATTAAGTCCACGCTGTCCTTGCCTTGACTATCGGAATGGGGCATGACAATCTTCGTGCCAAGTGATAAACTGGCATTACTGATGTCTGATGAAAAGTCATTGATTTTTTTAATGTAGTCGGGAGCGTAGGCAATAAAGGAAGCCGATAGGATAAACACCAGCACAAAATTCATAATGGCATGAATTGCCTTTGTGGTTTCTCTCTTTATCAGTCCCGTATAGGCAACATAAACCCCAAGAACCAAAATCAAGAGTAAGAGGAATCCAACATAGAAACCCTCTGTTGAAAATCCGTTTGCACTCACACCAGCTAAGGTCTGCATATTCTTACCAATGGAATCTGCTGTAGCGGAAATGAAGTCTAAGGAATAGGCTTCCTGTACTAAGTAACCTGTCGCATTGGAAACATACAAACTGATTGTCCAAATAAAATTGGTAATGGCATATAGTCCATACATGACCTGTTTTCCAATCCCGTCCGACCAGTTCCACGGAAGCCAGCCCCAGCTATTATCCACATAAAAATCCAGTTGATAGTTTTCAAGTGGGTATCGGCTGTATTCATTTGCCACATTGACCGTATCATCTACCAAGCCCGCAGCTTGAACCACCGTTCCCAGCATGGCTAAAAGAAAAATGGCAATCACAAGTGTGAAAGCCACTGTCATTGCCACTTTACCTAGACGTTTCAGCGTCCAGTTTGATTTTATTCTGTTTACTATTGATGGTTTCACATTTACACCTCTTTTCGCACAGGTGGTCTGGTATCAAAGGCATGGAGCAGTTCTTCAAATACAGGGTGGAACTGTATCACACCGACACGACCATATAAATCACTGATAAGGCATTGCCCGTTTTCCAAATCACGCAATCGCTTCTGATTGTTTTCGTCCTCTGGGTCTACACCAAAAAAGGCTAAGGTCTTTTTAATCTCGTTAAGGTCAGTGGAACGAAATGCAAATTTTAAGCCGAGGTTATTTTTCAGTTTTTCATCTAAGAGGTCGTCTGTATTTTGGGTCACGAAATATACCCCAGCGTTCATAGCACGACCAGCCCGAACCAGCTTCATAGATAGTGTTTTTCCTTGTGCTACCTGTAAAAAGCTCCATGCTTCGTCTAAATCTACAATCTTGAAAATGCTTCGGTCTGTATGGATAAAGTCTAAAGCAAAGGTACTAATGACAATCAGCATAGCAACGGATAAAAGCTCCATAGTGGTATATTCCTCAAAGGAAGTTTCCTTGTCGGGAAGTACCAAGTCCGCAACCTGTATAATGTTCAGTTGTTTTTCTAAGCTGATAGACTGCTCCACATAACCATTACTGAATAATAAATGTGCAAAGTCATAGTCTGTAAAACTTTCGATATGGTCGGCTATACTGGTACTTAGTGGCGTATTCTCAACCCGTAATTCCTCAATCACTTTCATCAACCCTCGTACTTCACTATTGGTTACTGCACGAATGGCTTTTCTAAGGATTGGGAAGCGTTCCCCATCACGAGAGGAAATCCCCGTAAGGAATGTCAGAATATCAATAGCCAGTGATTCAGAATCTTTGGGATTTTTCATAATCACATAAGGGTCAAGTAAGCCTTTGTTTTTCTCATCAGAAGTCAGAGTGACGATATTGATTTCATGGGAAATCTCTGGCAAGGTTTCTTTCCATCTGCCACGTTCTGCTTTTGGGTCTACAATCACTGCTTGTGCCCCATAAAGCACCGCATAATAGACGATAAGGTTATTCGCAAAGGATTTACCACCACCCAGCGAACCAACAAAAGCCGACGCTAACGCATTGGTTACTGAACCCTTAACCCCTTGACTGGCAAGAGCAGGTTTCAGATAGACATTGCGTCCAGTATCTAAGCTGTAGCCAACATAAATCCCCTCATTTTCCCCCAGCATTTGAGTAGCACCAAAACCTAAACCAGCGAGGAAATCAGAGGTCACGTATTGAATATAATCATTCATATAACGCTTGCTGGCAGGTAAAAATTCTTCATGTAAGCCGAGCATATCCCCAAATGGTCGTACCAGTTTTACGCTTAAATCGTCATAAAAATCTTTCACTTCATTACAACGACGTTTGAGTTCGTCAAGATCATTTGCTGATACCCTTACCACATAAGACAGCTTGTACATAGATTCCTTGCTTTGGTCTAAATTGGTTTCCAGCTCATTCACACTTTCCAGAGCTTCCGCCACATTGGAGCTGGTTTCATTATCACTTTGCCAAGCGTGGTTATCCAAGTCTTTCAGTTCTTTCTTTTTATTGCGGACAGTAGATAGGGCTTTACGATTCGCTACAATTTCCACATTCATTGACGTATCAATCGGGAATGTAAATTGCTGTTGCTGGTAGTAGAAGATTTCAGAGGACGGGAAGTCCAGTTCTCCGACAATGCTGTTAATGGTAAAGTAAGCTACATAGACGGTTTCATCTTCCTGCTGGATTTTCAAATATCGCTGTTTTTCTTCCACCAAACAGCGAGTAGGCTTAATCAAGTCATAGTATTTAATCAGCGTTTCATTATCCAGCTTTTTCTTTGATAGATGGTACTCATACTCTTCATAGGCAGTGCCTGTCTGTCCGTAAAGGTGTTCAATCAGATAGCCGAAGTCGTCCTTATCTAACCTGCGGATTTTGAAACGACGAGAGATTTTATTTTCTAAGAGCTTTTCCATCTTCTGAAAACGCAGGATTTCATCATTACTCATACTAACAAAATCGCCCATCAGCTTATGGTTCACATCATAGACAAAATCAGACAAAGCATTTTTTGCTTCAACGGTAAGACTTTTCATAGAAAACTCCTGATCGTTGAGAAGCAACTTAAAGCCGATAAAGAAACGGTAGTTCACTTGATTTTCGCCAATCATGGATATTAAAGCGTCTGTCTGTTGGTCGATTTTGTCATAGGCAACCGCTTTGAGCTTGCCAGTGACTTCATTTTTGGAACGCTCTTGTGCAGAACGTATGCTGGATTCTGTACTGATTTGTAAAGCATGAATTTTGCCATCACGATTTTGTGCGATAAGCTGTCTGAAAGAATCATGCACTTGTATTTTCTGTTCTGGACTTAGAAATGAGTAATTGTAAGGAACAAGCTCATAGTAAGCATAACATTCCCCGTCTTTATTCCAGACGAGATTGTTTTCAATGTATTTAATTGGATATGCCATAAAATTCACTCCTAACTGCTGTAATGGCTTCTTGTGGCTGGTTTCTGCCAAGCGTTACTTTTTTTCCTGCATAGGTCAGCTTTGGTCGCAGTGCATAAGCAATGACAGACTTCAAAAATCCATAAGGCTTTTTACCATCAAAAGTTTTTGTAGACATAAACCATGTGAAAGCCACAGGAATCCCAAAGTATTTGAGAAATGCTCCCTCTATCATGGAAAGAGGGGGCAAGTTGCCAAGTATCATCACTGCAAAGAGTGACACGACAAACCATGTCATTTGCGTAAAGGTTATGGGAAACGGAAGTCTAAAATCATTGATAGAATACAGTACCTTTTCCACAGACCAGATACTGGTATAGCTTCGTATTTTCTTCATGTAATCAATCCTTTCATAAAAAATAGGGGTAGCTGATTGAGCCACCCCGTAAAATAGAAAATCTGCCAGTAGTAATGTACCGACAGATTTAATAGACGATTTCAAAAATCCCATGATTGGTTGAGATAAACGTTCCTGAAAGGTCTAAATCCCGACCATAGGCTTGATAATCAATATAGTTTTGAAGACTAGCTGGTACTTCGCCTAAAGCACCCGTTTCTTCAATGTAGTAGCGTGCCACGTCATACATATCATCACAATCGGAATGAATGATAATATCCTCTTGATGTTCGCTTAGTTCTTCAATGCTTGAAAAATGAGTGAGCAGAGCAGATAGCTCCGATTGTAATTCTTCGGGTAATTCCGATACCATTTCCCATAGTCGATTGAGTTCGCCAATGGAAGTGTATTCGTCAACCGTAAAGGGTAACTCGTAGTCATGAATGGCGTATTCCTCATATTCATCATTCAAGCCGATTTTCTCTTTGACTTCCTCAAAGTCAATGGGAAAGGTAAACCACGCACCGACCAATTCGCCCTCATTGTATTTGCCTAAATTCGCAATATAGACTTGCATATCGTCCATATATTCACGTCCTTTCTTTGTAGAGATTCAAAAATCCCTACCGCACTTCGTTTGGTGTACCATTCCTTTGCGGAACATAAGAAAACCACTTATATTCCACAAAAGAACGGTTTTATTTAAGCACCAATAATGCGATTGAATAGCTCTAGTAAAATGTCTTTTACTCCAGCAGCGTTGAAGACTAAGCCAACCGCAATAATCGCAATAATTAAAAAGCCAATCAGTTTGCTAAACTCACGCTTGAAGCCAAGATACAAGCCAATCACAACGATTGCTAAAAGCACCAGTGATTGAGCGTTTGATAGAAACCAGTTATAAAGGTTTTGTCCAAAATTCATAAAAATGTTCTCCTCTCTATATTCAATGAATTTGTATTTGAGTTATTTTTTTGTTGTTATCACGTCCTGTTCTTTTACTGACTGTTGCTTCAAAATCTGCTTGTGTCGGTCTGTCAGTTTCGCATGGTCGAGAATGTCTTTTACAACCTGCGTCTGGTTGATTTCATCAAGTTTAATCGCAACCTTTAAGGTCGGGGCAACTTGATGAGATAGCCAGTTCAGCGTCCTTTGGAAGGAGTAAGGCTCTGGTTTTGTGGTTAGTTTTAATCGTTCACGATTGTTCCCAATAAACCAAGCCCATTCTTCATTCAGTTTCCAATCAGAACGAGGTTTGGAATCGTCTTTATCTACAAAACGGATATACCGATTGATAATTTTAAAGGCGGTATGCTCTGGATTGTCATAGACGAGTAAATCACGGACTGCATAATAGGCACGCTCATTTTTCAATCGAATCTCAAAACGGTTTTTTACTTCTGCGTCTTCAATGGGAATATCATTTTTCTTGTACTGCTCGTAGTCCTTTTCATAGATACAGAAATAAACTTCACTTTGTAATGAACCGATATAGAGGGTGTTTCCCATACATTCCTTTTCCTCTTTGCGTACCAGTTCGCCACTGCGATAGCTTTTAAAACTGCGGAAGACGGAGATACATTCTTCCTGTTGGCACTTTTCAGTGAGTACAGGGATATTCAAAATCCCTGTCTTATCGTTAATGGCAAGGTCAAGGCGTTTCATCACACCGCCAGCCACCAAAACGTCCATAAAGAACTCATACCAGCTTCTTTGTTGTGCCAGAAGATAGCTTTCAAATTGTCTGCACCCACGACCTTTCAATTCCACCAGAACTCCTTTGTCCAGTTCATGGGAGCAAAGGACGAATATGTCGCCTAAAGCATAATGCTCTGAATAAGAATAGAAACCATAGTCCTCATGAAGAAAATAGGACAGTTTCAGTTGTAAGATGTTTTCGACCACCTGCTGTACGTCTGTTGTCGGAAAGCGAATCCTTACATAATCAAACAGCATTTCAAGGGGAGCGTCGGGATTGAAGCGTTCCAGAGCTTCCCAAAGGGACTGCTGTAAATCCTCTGATGGCTTGACTTTTCCTGTTTCAATATCGCTTAGATACTGCCTTGTAATACCAGTCGCAACAGCTAAACGGTTTTGAGATAGTCCATAAGCCAAGCGTTTTTCTTTTAAATGCTGTAACCAAGTTTGTTCATTCAGTAAAAATCCCTCCAATCAAAAAGGCGTATGTCAACTTTTAAAGCCCATTTGACATACGCTGAAATTTTGTAAATCCCTTGTAACCAAAGGATTTTCTAATGTTTTTTTGACTGTTTCCTGTCGATTTGTACCCCCCTGTTAGATACGGGGGGTTAAGTGCTGGCGTGGCTATTGCCACACCAGCCAGCAAGATCAGTCCACACCTGCGACTTCCGCTTCGCACGTCGCCTGCGTGGACTGTCTGCTGTTGGATAACTTTTTAATTTCCTCCAAGAAATCATATCCTTTTGGTACAAGGGGAGTATAAAACTCTGATATGACACTTGTTCCTACATCAACATAGCCACGACCTTTGATTCGCTTTAAGAAGAAATCCTTTTGTACGTCACTGCCAAACATCATGCCATAGCCCATTTCAGACATACGACCTAAAGCCACTCTGAAATTAAACTGATCACGGATTCCGTCGCCTAAATATTTTGCGTCTGGACGTTGACAAGCCAGTATTAGAAAGAAGCCAGCTTGACGACCTAACATGACAATCTGTTTCAGCTTATTCATAACTGCGGTGTTTTCTTTTGTTCCCAGCATTTCCATGAAAGCGACGTATTCATCAAAGATTAAGAAGTGTGCCGGGAGACCTAAGTAAGCATAATTTTTGCCAGTCTTATAGTTCTTCATCTGCTTCATTTCCTCACTACGTTTCATCATTTCTTCATAGAATGTTTCAATGCAAGAAAGCAAGTCTTCTTTTCTATAGTAGACATTTGCCATCACAGAACCTAAGTCCGCAAGGTCAGCATTTTTCGGGTCAAGAATATACAGTTTTGAATCTGTATGAAGCAAGGCTTCAATCAGTGTCAGTATAAAGTAAGTTTTACCGCCACCTGTACCACCAGCAATCAACATATGAGGGAGCTTATCATATTCCCACCATACGTTTTTCATTAAGCGAAGTTTACCATCTTTAGCTTCTACTTCATCAATAGAAATACGACTGGCTATGGTGTCATAGAGCAAAGTATATTCCACATAGGAATCCTTTAACTCTTTATCCGTCAGCTCACAGTACAAGCCACTCTCTAATTTCTTTTCCAAGTGTAAGAGTTGGTCTTGATATTTTCCCAGCGTGATTTCCACCCGTATCTGTATCAAGCCATTTTTAAGTCGATAATACATTTTAGGGAAGTAGGTTATCTTTTCCTTTGTACGACCAGCACTATCTTTAAAGAAACCCTCTGTTTTGACCTGTTCAGATTCATACCACTTGTTTTCAAGTATCATCTTTGCCAGTTTTTGACGGTGGTAAAGTTGTTTAACCGTATCATAGCGAACCCGTTTGAATACAAACGCTACCAGCAAGCAGATAAGAATTGCGACACTGAAACTGATAATTAAATAGGGAATGTCAATCTTATCTGCTTGTGATAGGTTAAAATCCTGCCAGTTGATCTGCTGGATTGTCTTCACATGAAACAGTCCGACAACCAGCAGGAAAACAGGCAGGAGTGACGCTATCGTAAAATGAAAGACTAAATCTTTACCAGATGGGCGAATCCTTTTACCACGCTGTTTCATGCGAAAAAGTCTCCTTTCTACCTAGCGACTATTTGTCTTGTGTCGGTTCTTTCTTTGCTTGTGGTTGAGCTTTGAATGAACTAGAATCCTTTGTCAGCACAATATCGTCTGCCTTGATATACCAGTCAACATCTGCTCCTTGATAGGTGGCAGTAGCAACGGTGTCCGCAATGGGATTGATAAGTTCCACCCGTGCGTTATAATCAAACTCTTTCAAAGGCACGCTGGCAGGAATACTTACTTGAATCATGCGTCCTTGTCCTTTGGATTTTAAGTCATAGGTACGTTCCTTGATTTCATCTGAAACCGACCCGTCTTCATTTTGGATTCTCACTTCACGACGTAGAGCAGAGAATTTCAATACTCCAAAAGTCGTGTCTTTATCTAATACAATGCCATTTGCTAATCTCATCATTTTTCCTCTCTTTCTTTATTCTTTTATCATGTCGTCAGCATGTAAAAGGTAATTTGTAAAACCACGAGTGCCGATTTTGTAGCCCTCTGCGGTAATACGTGGATTGACTAACTTCACACGTTCCTCAAAGCCGAAATGTTTTTCGCCAGCTTCAGCAGGAAGCACCACCACAATATCATCTGCTCTTTGAACATCAGAATAGAGATTATAGCTTCTTGATAAGACAGTTAGCCGTCCGTTGATTCTTCGCTGAACGACTTTATCCTCGCCAGCAAATTCTAAATTGCCGAATGTTTTTTCCATGTTGGGAATCACAAATTTAAGTTCCATATTTTTACCTATCCTTTCTTTTTTATTGGCTGAATGAATGTTTGATGGTCTTAAAGAGTGGGGAACGACCTTTTGATTCTTGATTTTTTGTTTTCATAAGTTCACTTCCTTTCAAAATCGGGTAAAAAAATAGACACCTCATTTTTTGAAGTGTCTACCTATTAAATATTCAAATTTTATTGGAAGTATCTTTATATCTTCACTTTTCAAGGATAAATCGTCGTATCAAAGCTCATTCATAAGTAGTAAATTAGTAGTAAATTGAGTGGTTTTGACCTTGATAAAGTGTGATAAGTCCAGTTTTTATGCGGATAACTAGATTTTTATGCTATTTTTTATATAAAAATTATAGCAAAAAGGTAAAACCTAAAGAGAATATAGCGCCCAAATAATTCCATTCTCTCTTTAGGTTTTACCAATTAATACAGCATACTATACTAAATATTAAACAATTTATTTTCGAAATAAAACATTCTCATATATTATTCACTCAATTCTTCAAGGACAGCTTCTAAATTCTCTTCTGTCACTATTTCTCCCGGTTCTAATTTCTCTCCCGGCAAGACATAATCATGGATTTTACCATTTCGTCGAACAATACTGATTTTATCGCCCTTGATAAAACCTCTTTCTATCGCTTCCATTACTTCATCATATGTCATCATTTTTTTACCTCCTATTTTCTACAATATATCTATTCGTAAAAGATTTCAAAAAGTAACAAAAAAAGCACTTAAAGTTTTTAAACTTTAAGTGCCTATTTTTTTCTACTATCAATAAGCTTTAGCTTAGTTTTGCAAAGATTCCCAATGTAATGCTATATCAACAAGGAATGCATAGGCAACTAAATCCGCTACTGATTCCCCATTTATAAGTTGATTAACAAGTTCGGACGTTTCATCTGACTCTTCTAGAGTTGTCTCTTGTGCCTATGACAGCTGTTCTTTATTTTTTCAAGTAAAAACATAAATAGATTGATGTTTTATGCTTATATCCGATAGCTTCTTACGCTTTCCATTGCTTTATTTTGTATCATTCTTGTCCTTACTTATTAATTTTGCTCAAATCACTGTCACCAACAGACCGTCATTTGTACCTTGCTCTTGACCGAAGGCCAACTTTTATGCTATTATTTGCATAATGAGAGGATATCGTAGGACGTCTGGTAACAGAGCGTTCAAAGGAAGTTGCTTTAGTAACTTCGGGTGCGGTGCTACCTTCAGCTTCGGGCTGTAAAGAACCCTTACTGACATTGGTCCTCTCCTTTTTATTTGCTCTTAACCAAGGTTAGGAGCTTTTTATTTTATATCTTAGACATCTTTAGCCGCTTATCGGTTGAATATCATCAACCCACTTTCCCCTTTAAATATGTCATTGATTATCTGACATCTATATTTTGGTGCGAAAATAAATTGATACTCATAATTCCATGTAGTATGGCTAAATTATTATCTTATATCTTCTAGCAAGATAATCACAGACTTCTCTTCGTTTAGATAGAGTTGAACTACTCTTAGTTTTTTCAACAGATTTTGGACTTCTTTTGGGCGGCAATTCACTTCTAGTGAATTATAGTATTTTCACTGT
>NZ_KV791108.1:0-1760 GCF_001807855.1 Streptococcus sp. HMSC10E12 | reverse complement strand
GGGCACATTCAGAGTCTGGCTCAGCATTTGTTTGAACGTGCACCGCTGCATTAATAGTGATACGGGCGCGTATGCTCTATGGGCAAGATAGTTGTCGCGTCAACCGTCTAACTATGCTGCTTTTTTCTCAACGTTTTGCTCTCGATCCGGGTTTAACAGCACGGTGCCGATCGGTTCCCAGTTGCGTGTCTCCCTCGACCACCGCTCTGGCCTTTTCTCTCTGGCTTGCTCGTACAGCTCATGTCGCCTGGCCAGGATCTGATGGTCCAGCCCTCGATGCCGCTCAGTCGGTGTCACGAAACGTATCCGGCTGTGCCGATGATCATTGTTGTACCAACGCATGAAATCCCTCACCCAGAGGCGTGCCGCGTCAAGGCTGGCAAACCCGTCCTGCGGCCATTGCGGGCAGTATTTCAGTGTCCTGAACAGCGACTCCGAGTAAGGATTGTCGTTGCTGACACGCGGTCGCCCACGCGACGGGGTGATGCCCAGTTCATACATCTTGCTTAACAACGTCACCGATTTCATCGGCGCACCGTTGTCCGAGTGCAGCACCAGCGGCTCGTGCAAACACTGCTCGCCTATCACGCTGCGTTGCAGCAGGGCGGCGGCTTTCTCGCCGCTTTCCATCTCGTAAACTTCCCAGCCAACGGCCTTGCGGCTGTAAATATCCTCGATCAAATAGAGGTAATAATACTTGCCCCTTATCGGTGACGGCAGGTACGTAATGTCCCACGACCACACCTGATTCGGCGCTTTGGCTGCATGTGTCGTCGGTGCCGCATATCGTCTGGGACGCTGACTGCGCCCTCGACGCTGTTGTTGACCTGCGGCCCGCAAGACGCGATAAAACGTGGCCTCCGACGCCAGATAACACCCTTGATCGGCCAGCCGTGGCACGATCTGGCTGGGCGGCAGGTGAGCGTACTCAGGGCTGTTGCACAGTGTGATAATAGCTTGGCGCTCAACGTCGCTCAGTGCATTGGACGGAGTCGGCCGCGTGACCGTTGTGCGGGCATCAGCCTTGAAAACGTCTGTCTGCGTCCATCGCTGCAAGGTACGCAATGACAGGTCGATTTCCTGGCAGGCCCTTGCTTTTCGGGCTCCCTCTGCAACAGCGGTATTTAGCCAGTCAATCAGTAACAGGCGCTCAGGCAAGGACGTCAGTTGTCCTCGTCGACGGTCCCCCAGTAGTCGTTGAGCTTTTTTCGCAGCACCAACAACGCCGCGGTTTCAGCGAGCGCCTTGTCTTTGCGGCGCAGTTCGCGCTCAAGTTCCTGTATGCGTTTCTTGTCTTTGCGAGATTGCTCACGGTCTTCTTTTTGCTGGGTCTTTTCCGGCTTCTGGCCCGTGATGAACGAGTGTCGCCACGCGTTGATCTGCTCGGGATAAAGGCCTTTGCGGCGACAATACTCGCTCAGGTCGATCTCGGATAAACCGGCGGCTTCGAGCACAACAGCAAACCTGGCTTCGGCTGACCATTTTTCGGTCAGGGGAGTATTTTCAGACACTTCGTTTCCTTCATAACTGAGCTGCTTGCGCCAGTTGGACAAAGACATTTCACTGACCCCTTCGCGGCGGGAAACCTCGGCCATCGACAGGTTCAGCGGGGGGAGCAGCATCTTGAGTAATGCAGCTCTGCGTTCAGGCGAATAGTACGGCACGATCAGTCTCTTTCCGCCCCCGGTCATGCTTTTTTAGGAAAAACCGGAGAGGCGACAACTATCCTGACACCGGGGGTTATCTCGTACCGGTTCAAG
>NZ_KV791107.1:0-2805 GCF_001807855.1 Streptococcus sp. HMSC10E12 | reverse complement strand
TATTTTCGTACATTTTCTTATCAGCTATTGCAAAAAAATCAACGAAGTTTTTATGTGATTGATAAGAGTCCGTATAAGCACCTAAAGATGCTGTAATCCCCATATCTTTGAGAGTCATTTCTGCTTGAACAAGTTTTATTAAAAATTCAGCTTGATTTTCAGAAACTCCAGGGAGTAAAACCGCAAATTCATCTCCACCTAACCTTGCTATTACAGCACTTTCAGGCATTATCTTCGTTAAAATATCACCAAATTCAATTAGAATCTTATCTCCCGTAGCATGTCCAAAGGTATCATTTGCTTCCTTGAATTTATCCAAATCAGATATAATAACCGTAATTTGTTCTTCTTTACGTGTCAGACATTCCTCAAAAGCAAGCTCAATATATCGTCGATTATGAACCCGTGTTAAAACATCTTCGTATGCCATCCTCTGTATTTCAAGTTCATGAAGTCTCTGCTCTGTAACATCAAGAACAAAACAAAAAACACCAATCACTTTTTGGCGATTGTTATAAATGGGAGAATACATATTTTGCCAGTAAAGCGTTTTGTCGCCTGTCTTAATAGTATCCATAAATATAAATGTTTCACCCTTTTTCGCACGATCAACATTTGCTTTTAAACGCGCAGCATCTTCATTATTAAGATAATTCATTGGAAAGTCACCAATTTTGGGAGTGAAATAAAAGATTTCTTCCATGAGCCGAATATCATTCTTATTAACCGCAATAAAACGATAATCTAAGTCTACAGCATAGACGTTAATAAGTTTCGAACTCTGTAAGATAAAGTGGGATAGCATATGCTGTCTTCGATTAAGGTAAGATGCTAGGGTCCAAAGAACTAGTATTCCTATAAAGATTGCTAAAACGATGGGATTATCATGGTCAATCAAAACATCATCATACACTAAGCGCATTAATAACATTAACGCAGCAAAAATACTTAAGTACGTTAACAATCTTTGATGCTTGATTAAAAAATCACTTACTTTTCCTAATACCATTACAGCCTCACCATTCTAAGTAGTTTTAATACCTTCAGCATCCAAACTGTCTGTAACAAAACGTCCTGTAAAACCACCGATGAAGCCCGTAGCAGTATTGTCAATTCCTAAACGTTGTAGAATACGGCTGACATTAATACCCTTACCACCAGCGAATTTATCATCACTCTCTATACGGTTAACTTCACCAATCTCTACCTTGTCGATACGAACAATGAAGTCGATTGATGGGTTTAGCGTCACAGTATAAATCATACTTCAATAACCCTCGTTTTCTCTTTTAATTATTTAAGGAGCCCTTCTTCCGAAGCATTTGTGATTATGGTTACTTTCTCAACCTCGGCTACCTTAGCATAGGTAACCTGACCAAGTTTAGAAGCATCAGCTAGAACATAGGCTTTTTGCGCATTAGCTATCACTGTTCGTTTAATGACCGCCTCTTCCATATCTGGCGTTGTGAAATAATTGGCATCAACTTCATTAGCACCAATGAAAGCACAATCAAAATTCAGTTGTCTGATTTGTTCCAGAGCTGTACTTCCAATAGATGCATCTGTTGAATGTTTAACCTTACCACCAATAATCCTAGTACTAATACCGAGATCTACCAGCTTAACAGCATGATGGATAGAATTAGTCACAACCGTCACCTGACGATTCATTTCCTCTGGATATGGTGAATATTTGTCATAAGTTCTAAGCCCAGCCTCAACGTGACCAATACTTACTTTATTGTAAAATGCAACCAATCCAGCAGCAAAAGTTGTTGTAGTATCACCATGAACTAAAACCAAATCAGGTTGTTCTTTCTTAACAACTGGATCAAAATTAGCCAAAATTTTAGAAGTAATTTCCTGAAGTGATTGATTTTTTTCCCATAAGATCCCCCCCTATGACCTATACGAAATCAATATAATATTGACAAATAAGACTCTACATTATCACTTTATTATCCCCAATAAAAAGGAAAATGAGTTATCCTTTCTCCAAAAGCATTAAAGGGAATGCCCTCGCTATTGGTCTTGTTTTGCAAATGATGTAAAGTAGATAAAGAAAAAGGTCTCAATAAAAAGACTATCATTACGTATAAAATTCAAGAAGTAAGACAAGAAAACTAAGTCATATCATCCAAGGATATCAATTGTTTTGAGATTTTCTAGTCTTCTCCCCCGAATTTAAAAATACACTATTTAATAAATAAAAAAACTGCAGGAGAAAAAACGCTTTGCTAATAAAAGTGTTTTTGAATCCAGCAGTATTGCTAATTTACATATATTTCATAAAAACTTCTCCCCATTTTAAAGAGCGTCCCCTTTACTTACGCTCTATCCCCATCTTACAAATCAAAACATCGGTATGATAACCCTATCCCAATACCATATCACATAGCACCAAGTACCAACAAGTAATCATTCAACTCTCCCCAAAAGAGTCAAAATATTACAAACAGGTTGGCTTCGAGTTACTACTACCCATGTTCCCTATTCATATAGACGCTATAATTATAACATGTTATTTTTATTTTTCAACCTTTTTTAATTTTTTTATTATTTTAATGTATGTGACAACCATTATAATGAAGTCGTTTGAATTAAACACTCCTACTTAACAAATACTAATCAAATGATATTTATCTATATTTTAATAAATAATAATTAAACACCCTTTGGCTTTTAAATGGATTTGCATAAAAAAATCAGAATTCCTATTAAAATTCTGATTCAGAATGAAGACAAACATCGTTTTTGATGTTTGTCTTTTTTTGTCTCACGAAAACCACTAGCTGTGCTAGTGGT
>NZ_KV791106.1:2713-7861 GCF_001807855.1 Streptococcus sp. HMSC10E12 | reverse complement strand
TCATCTAAACTTTCCAGCCTCATTGCTAGAGTATATAGTGTGCTTACATATACGAATGCTACGTCTTCTGAAGCTGGAAACTTCTCGTAAATACTAGAAGCATCAGCAACAGTATTTGTAATATCTTTGATATCAGATAAATTTGGTTTACTAATAATATCCTTAATTTCTTTCAACGACTTTTGTGTCTCTTTAAAATTCTTTTTCTGTTCATCATTCATAATTCTCTCCAAATTCTCTTCATAAAATTGTAAAACAACATAATAATCACTAGTTTAGAGTTTTTATATAGAAAGCCACTAGAGCTGACAAAACCATAACAAATCAAATCCAAACTCATTAAACACGAGCATTTTAAAAACTTTATCCTACCCATAAGTCATTAAACACTAAAAAAGCTGATTTCTCAGCCTTTAAATCAATCATTAAGCTTAGTTACTTTTGAATTGCATCGCTTCACCGCTCTGCACAAATTCTCGTTGAGCATCTGTTAAATCTTCAAGTTCATCACAACCAATAAGTCCAAAGACTTCCATACCATCTTTTGTACTCACGATGTATGCCTCAATTTCCCTAGCTTTGTCAACATCTGACACTAAGTAAATGTTTTTTTTAGTCATTACTTCATCAGTCATTTTACTCTCCTTCAACCCTTTATTAGTGTTTAATCTTCCCCCAATTTATCATGTTGGGTCCTGAAGGCGTATAATGGATCAAAATCTGAATCAAGTTTATTGTTGTCGTCAGCTTGTTCAGCCATCTTAGCATTTAAACTATTTTCCATCCTCCCAATGCAATCCATTACCTTCCTTATCATTGTAAGGGTTTCAGTAGTAATTTTCAAGACCTCACTTGAATTTTCATCGTTCTTAATCATACCTGAACTTTTCATTTTCTTCTTTAGACGTTCTTCAATTTCGTCTAAACGTAGCTCTTTCATGCTTTGTTGAGGTTCTGCAGTGGCTGACTCTGGCTCTAAAGGTTTTATGCTTTCAACCGTCAAATCTTCAATTTTTGTGACGTTCATAATAACTTTAGCACGTGTTTCTTCTTTTCCATTATGACCTGGTATATAGATATAGTTGTTGCTACCAAAAAATGATTGTTGGGTAATATCGTTCTTAGCTAAACTTTCAAATAAAGGATCGTGACCCTCTACTAAACTGTTAGCAAAATAAATATTTCTCGTGTCTCGAAAAAGTTGGGTATTGAAAATAAATGGCCTATTCTTCGGGAAATTATTTACGTGGGGAGAATAAAAAAAATGCTCTGTTGATAAGTAATGTACGTAAGGGACCTTGCTTAGTAGCTGAGACAAAGTATTCGTATCCATCTGAGCCTGCTCATCAAAGAGGAAGATATCTGTAATGTGGTTTGTTGAAGACGTTACTAACTCAATATCCTTTTTTAAATAGCCAGCTAGTAGAACGGCATGTTTTTTCTCATCCTCTAGGTCTGCATGATTGTGGGTAATCGTAATCTTAGCTTTATCTTCTAGATACGATAGAGCATTCCAAGAAATATGTGACTTAAACCCCATAATAGCGACTCTATGGTCTTTAGATTTTGCAAAGTTAGTCAGCTTGTGGAAAAAGGGAGAGGCTTCAAAAGGAGATAGGACATAGGGATCAATATAGATATTAAGCATCAGTATCACCTTCTTCTTGATTTAACTCTTCTAGTTCAGCGTCTTTGATTAGTGGACGTTCATTAAACGCTTCATTCATTCTAAAAGGCATGTATTTGGCCACACGATCACCATCAGTTGTATTTTGACTTCTGATAACAACAAGAGACTTATCAATCCCTTCTTCTGCAGCAAGTTCTAGGTTGAGGAAAATAATGTTATTAAGGTTCTTATAGCCACCATTTTCAATAAGCATATACTTATCTTCAATTTCTTGAATATCATCAAAATTATCAACGATAATCAGTAGATAACGTTTGTTGCCTTCTTCATCTAAACCATCCTCGAAACGTCCAAAGTGTTTAAAGACATTGAGCAATTTATCAAGATCACTGGTATCACCAACGTTAGTGATATAAGGATACACATCAAACAGATTCTTTGTACCGTCATCTTCCTTTTTATTGAGAGCTAACTGACCGATAAAGAGATATCTAGGAACATGGACCGTATACGTACGCTCCTTCTTCTTCGCCTTTTTGGCTTGTAACTCTGATTTTCGTTTCTCCATACCAGAAAGAGGACTTGTACCCTCACTCTTTTCCTGTGTCTTTGTCACTGTATACGTGAACTTCTCCAGTTTTGACGTAGGACCAAAATAGGCATAGTTTTGATTAAATTTGAAGTTCTGATAGGCATCTACGACCTTCCAGTATCGAATAGGAGAGTAGTTATCTTCTTCCCGAAGGATATCTTTCCATTTATAAGTAAAGTTTCTGCTGATCTTATTTGCTAGTAAGAGCAACATCGTTCCATGACTGTAAATAGAGTAACTTGTCGCAAGAGCCCCTGGAGTATCTTCACGTTCGAACTCCCACTCTTGAACTAAGTAAAACTCTCTGAGTCGTTTGAGATGTGGTTTGATTTTAGGAATCGGTAAACCAAACTCCCTTGAAATTTGAAGGAGTTGAACATTTCGAAAAGTAGCTATAAATAGTAGAATATCCATATCTAACTGGTTTAGTTGCTTACTTATTAACTCATAGTCCGTTTCTTGACTATAGTTGATTTGAATGATGTAATCTTCTTGAAGTTGCAAATGGAAAGGAAAGTCATTGTTTGGATAAACTTGTTTCAGTAATGGTGTCGAGGCATACTTCTTATAATAGTCGTCCGAAAATCGAGAGACAGTATTCAATGTTGCTTTTCCATCGATTGTTCTTACCCCAAAACGACGTAGGCTTTCATTGAATTTTTTAACGAAGTCTTGATAGGCTTCCAGTGCTTCAGCAGAAGGCTTTTCTCCTGTTTCAGATAATCGAACTGTCCCATCAGGCATGAGAGTGACTTCTTCTCCATTAAATTTTTTCTTCGGATAAAGTGGGAGATTGATTTTCTTAGCAATATTTTGTAACCATTTTTTATTACCTGGTGTTCTTGTCATTTGTCTAGTCCTTCTCTTCAATTTTTTGGCACCATTATACTAAACCTCATATACCTTCTATAACCCAGTGACAACCACCTTATTTATGAAGACACAAAAAAAGGATATGTTTTTATATCCTTTTCCCCTTTATTCATTCTATATTCAATTCTAAAATCTACTTAAATACTACACTTTCTGAGTTGTATAATAGTTTACCGCTAGAGAAACGAAGTTGAGAACTCCTTAAAAATCTTTTTTCAATCACTTCATCTACAGCAGCATCGTCAAAATGGATGACTTCTCCGACTTTTTTCAAACATCCCGCTTCACTGGAATCGAGCAAGCTGAAGATTTTCGCTAAATCTGGAACTTCTCCGACACCAGCGTATTTAAACAATTCAGCTAGAGGAATGTAATTTGTAAGTGTCTTAAGTGGTAAATTCTGTATGTATTCCCTGCAACCTCTCATGAAGGCTAGTTTCTTTACTTCATTTTGTTGCCGGTTATTTGTCAAGCTAGAAATCCTTACCTGAACTTCTTTTGAAGCTAGCTTATTTTGTCCCGCAAGCAACATATCAAATAACATATATTGATAGTACGTTGATATCACGTCTTTAGCTATGGCTTTAGCTTCAGTCTCTGATTTTCCCTCTTCGATTAGCTTTCTCCAAAGTTTATCAGAAATATCTCTGGTTGCCTGATAAAACCATGGTGATCCAAACTTCTTATATCGAGTAATTACAAATGGCCCTTCCGAGTCAATCATATACTCAATAATGGTTCGGCATAGGTCATCATTAAATACCTGGATGAATGATTCTAGCTTTTCTTCTAGGTCTTCTAAAGTGATTTTTTTAGGGTTCGTGATTGCTGTTGTCATTGTCCCTCCCTTATCTTCCATCATAAAACGCTGCGTAATATTTTAGATGCCAAAGATTAGTAATTAGTGCTATCTTATTCCTAAAATATCGTCAGTAGAAACACCAAAGTATTCAGCTAAGGCTACAACGTTTTCCATACGAATATTAGCTCCATTTTCCCATTTGTCGATAGTCCCTGCATCAACATTAAGATTATGAGCTAACGCTTTCTTTGAGAGCTTCTTTCGTCGTCTCAATTCTGAAATAATGTTTCCCATGTATATATATAACCTGCCTAATCTTTATGTTTCTGAATTGATTTTACTATTTTTGTGTCAAACAATCAAGAGAATTTCATAATTTAATTACACCTTACTCACATTATTCTAATAATTTAGTTGTTTAATAGATAATAAAAATGCTTTTATCATCATTTTTGTTTAACACATCATGGGTTTTTGTTTTACTTTTTATTGATTAAATAAAATAACGCTTATACTAATTTATACAGTATATATACTGTATAACGTATTATTTTTCTGTATTTGTTTATTGTTTCTAAAACTGCTATAATGATTTTGATTATAAAAAATTATAATTTTTTTAGGAAGACGTGTGTAGGGAAGATACATGAAAGAGTGTAAGGATAGTAACAACACAAAGGGGATGATGTTTACTGAACGCTTAACAAAACTCCGACTAGCTAGAGGTTGGACCAAAAAAGAATTCAGTATGCAGATTGGAAAAACACAGCAGACAGTAGGAAAGTGGGAAAATGGGACTAATGCTCCTACATTCAAAGATCTAGTAAAATTAGTCGAGTTATTCGGTGTTACGTCAGACTATTTATTGGGATTATCAGACTCACCCAGTAAATATGCCTACCCACCATTTAACGACGATAAGGAAGAATATGTTGGTGAAATGTTCAAGCAGCTTGACGAGGGGAATCAAGATGCTACTGTTGACTTCATAGAAAATCGATTAGATTATCAGCATCTCTCTAAAGAGATCAGAGAAAAAGACCATAGAAAACAAATAGTTAAACAAGATCAACGACCAACCAAAAGAGTCAGTATTTATGCTAAAGTAAATGCACAAGGGTTTGAACTATCAGAGGTCCCAGTCGACTGTTTTGACTACCCTGTTCCTATTCCGGTACATGATATTGCGTTTAAGGTTGCTGGTGATTCCCTGGAACCTAGTTTCTTCGATGATGAAGTGATATTTGTCAT
>NZ_KV791106.1:0-2693 GCF_001807855.1 Streptococcus sp. HMSC10E12 | reverse complement strand
TGATATTTGTCATAAAAGATTCAATTCTACGAACTGGGGATATTAGCATCGTACAGATAAATAGTCGATTCTTCGTAATGAAGGTAGGTCAAAATAGAGAAAATGGGGACATTCTCCTTAACTCGCTAAATTCTGACGAGGCACCTATCACCTTGTCAGAAAAGGATGATTTCAGCATTTTTGGCAAGATTGTACTTATGTAAGGTTAGTCATAATGATTCATTTTGATTACATAATCAATAAGTAAAAAGGCAACCCCAATGGAGTTGCCATAAACTGCAAGTATCTAACTTACAGGAATAAAAGAAAGTACCTTCATTTTACGGCTCTATAATTTCTGTAGTGGGTAAAACCACTGTAGAGATTATAGAGCTTTTTGAGTGTACACAACTTATTTTACACTACCGCTTTTAAATTCATATTACTTTGTAAATAATAATTTAATATTACTTTTTATATGCAATCATTACACCAACTGGTGCAAGTCCTCCATTTACCAATTTCATTTCAGCTACTGAAAATCCATATTCATGGATAAATTCTTCAAATTGCTTTTTATCCCATTCTTTATACATCTTAAACCCTACAATAGACATCAGCCGTTTTTTGAATTTACTTTGTTTTTCCTCTTTCCATAAAAAAGTGGGAGCAAACAAAGTACCATTAGGTTTTAATACCCTATATATTTCTTTCATTGCCTTGTCAGGCTCGGGCATAATATGAAGTGCATTAGCTATTACTACACAATCAAATTTCTCATCTGTATAAATCAATGAAGTAGCATCAGCTATTTCAAAGACAAGGTTCTCGTATTCTCCATGTTTTCTTGCTTCAAAAATCATTTGTTTAGAAAAATCAGTTGCAATCCAACTTTTCGTATATTTGGAAAGGTTAAAGGATAATTGACCTGAACCACAAGCAAGTTCAAGTACATTCATATCCTTACTCAAATAGGGGTTTATGTATCCGCAAACTTTATCATAAACACCTTTATCCTTCTTCATAAAAGGAGCATACAACTTGGCGAATTTATCCCAAAATTTTTTGTTACTCTTATCACTCACCAGCAAAACTCTTCACAACAACAAATTTTAAACTCTCTCCGCTTTTAGCATTTCACATTATTCCTTAAAGATGAAAGCTAATTGCAAGTTAGTCTAAATTAACTACTAATATTTTACCATTTTTAAGTCATTTTTTCTATGCTCGCTTTTCATAGCACTTGACAGTTGCCTATAAAATTAAAGTAAACATCGACTTGTTGTTTTCTATCTTTTCCTTTTCTTCCCCCTGTTGCTTCATGGACTACTACTTTTTCTATATACTCATTTATCATTGGTACTGTCAGTTCATCAATATCTGTATATTTCGAATTGACTTAAATTGTTTATTCTGATAAAATTGTGGTAGAAAAAAGAAGTTGAGCAGTCACTCAACTTCCATGTAGAGCCGTTTAAAAGACGGTGGCTAGTTTTAAACGAAAATAATCCGTCTTACTTCGCCAAAAGTGGGGACGGATTATTTTTTGTCATCGTCTTTAAAGAGTTTGTAGCATAATCCAATTAGAGCGATAGTAAAACTACCAAAGCCTAGAATGGTTTGCACAATCTCGAACGCTGTCAAAACGGCTCTCCTCTCTACTAGATTTTGAATGTTTGCCCATAGGCATCACTCCTCTCTAATAATTGAAAGCCACCGTCTATCACTTTTCTACATATAAGAGTATATCAAATCCATATAATAAAAGCTATCTATAAAAGTCTGGCTCCTTCTATTGTGAAAAGAGCTGTTTTTTATTTTCAAATAAACTTTCAACTATGATAAAATATTCTTCTATTAGCTTATTTTTCATCGTTCAAGAAATTATTTTAAATATTTAAGTATCGTTGTTATTCACAACTTGCTCAATAAAATTGTTCACCAAGAAACAATTGCCATCCCTCCCTAAAGCAAAAACGCAAGATTACTCTTGCGTTTTTACTACCTATTTATGGATAAGTTAATAAATAATTGAAGTTTGAAATCAACTTAGCATAAACATAATGAATTATTCACCAATCCTTTATTTTATGAATTGTTCTTCCGTTTTCTTGATAAGACCAATCCAACTAATGTAAGAAGGCCTCCAACCTCTATTGCAACTTCAGACTTATTGTCACCAGTTCTAGGAAGTTCTTGTTCTTTTACACCCTCATAGGTAACTGGAGTAAGCGAAGTAACTGATTTCACTGTTTGAACTCCTGAAGTCGGTGGGGTAGGAGGTGTTACTGGTGGAACAACAGGTGTTGGTGGAGTTGGTGGGGTTACTTTATTGTTAAATTCTGTATCTGCTGGTAATTCAGTAGTAGCGATTAACACTCTTCCATCTTTCTTCACTTTGATTCCAACAGTAGCAATCATGTGGTCATACTCGATACCAGCTTCGGTACCTTTTACTTCCTCTACATGATAGATGTAAGTCCCTTCTTCACCATTTTTAAATGTAAGTGCTGAAAATTTAATCTTACCAGATGCATCATTCGCTACTGTTTCGATTACATTTCCTTTTTCATCCTTCAAAACAAAGCTAAATTCTCCAGCTTTCAACTCACGACCCTCTAATTTCTTAGTGAAGTTGAACTGTACTGTCACTGGCGCTACCGCATAGTTGTTAAACTCACTATCCGCTGGCATTACAACATTGGCTGTCAAGA
>NZ_KV791105.1:0-511 GCF_001807855.1 Streptococcus sp. HMSC10E12 | reverse complement strand
CGGTGTTGCGTCTTGTCGCGCTGATGAATGCACGCTCCCACATCATTGCCAATGCTGCCATTAGCCCCTATCGCAAGGGTGAAATCCCACTGGCTAAGGACTTTGTGGAAAGCATACCCAATCACTCGGTGACCTTACTGGACAAAGGGTTTTTCAGCGCTGATCTGTTGTTGAGTATCCAAAACGCTGAGCAAAACAGGCACTGGATGATCCCTGAACGCAAAGGAACGGTCAGGACGGAAGTCGAACATTATGGCGATGGCGATTATCTGGTGCAGATGAGGGTCTCGCCGCAGGCGCGTAAAAAGAATCCGGCATTACCTGAGTACTGGCAGGTAAGAGCTGTGACTTACCAAGTTGAAGGAAATGAGAAAACGGTCTTCACCTCGCTACCGGCTTCGAAATTTAGCGCAGAACAGGTTGCGACGCTTTATCACGAGCGGTGGGAGATCGAGTTGGGTTTCAGAGATATCAAAAGCTCAATGCAAGACAATGCTCTGACGCTTCGCAG
>NZ_KV791104.1:441141-441365 GCF_001807855.1 Streptococcus sp. HMSC10E12 | reverse complement strand
CAGTTACTTAAATCTTGAGAGTACAAAAACCTACTCAATACCAGCGTGTGCTGAATAACTGTTGTACAGTTACTTAAATCTTGAGAGTACAAAAACCAGTGAGGAATCCGTCTGTCGAGTCAATAAGTTGTACAGTTACTTAAATCTTGAGAGTACAAAAACGGCATTCTTTGAAAAGGAGATTGAGCTTTAGTTGTACAGTTACTTAAATCTTGAGAGTACAA
>NZ_KV791104.1:439980-440141 GCF_001807855.1 Streptococcus sp. HMSC10E12 | reverse complement strand
GTACAGTTACTTAAATCTTGAGAGTACAAAAACACGTGATGGCGTCGGTATAGGTAAGTACCGGTTGTACAGTTACTTAAATCTTGAGAGTACAAAAACCTACAAAATCAAACGGGAGAGAGAAGCGAAGTTGTACAGTTACTTAAATCTTGAGAGTACAA
>NZ_KV791104.1:438887-438980 GCF_001807855.1 Streptococcus sp. HMSC10E12 | reverse complement strand
TACAGTTACTTAAATCTTGAGAGTACAAAAACGGTCAATCTGTTGTTGGTACTTAAGGTACTGTTGTACAGTTACTTAAATCTTGAGAGTACA
>NZ_KV791104.1:437726-437887 GCF_001807855.1 Streptococcus sp. HMSC10E12 | reverse complement strand
TACAGTTACTTAAATCTTGAGAGTACAAAAACCATTTTTACCTCCCACATAAACTGGTCATAGTTGTACAGTTACTTAAATCTTGAGAGTACAAAAACCAACCACAATCAAACCAATCGGGTTGGAAGGGTTGTACAGTTACTTAAATCTTGAGAGTACAA
>NZ_KV791104.1:413738-437706 GCF_001807855.1 Streptococcus sp. HMSC10E12 | reverse complement strand
TACAGTTACTTAAATCTTGAGAGTACAAAAACCTCAAATGAAATTTTGACGTTTTTATACCCACATAGTGATTATAGAATCAATCACTGTACTTGTCAATTCTTACTTTTTAAATATCTATGTAATAGCTCCTCATCAGGTGTCTGAGAATATCTTATACAATAGTTAAAGTGAAACAACTGATTTAAGATATTCAAAATTACTGAATCAACGAGTGAGAGACTAGGTTGTCTCGTCATTTTTGTTAACAAATAAGGCGTCACAGTCTCTAAGGACATCCTAAAACCTTCTCGCGTCGGAAAATTATTACTTGGATAATGTTTCTTTACCCTTTCATACATAAACTCAACATCGTACAAATGCTCCACCTGGTCAGATAAAATATTGACGAACCTACTACTTTCCTCGTCAATCTTTAGATATCCTTGGTCACTAGGAAACAAAATAAAGTTTAGGTTTGGATACTTTTGGGCTAGCTGACCAATTTTCTTATAAAAACTATCATAAGATTCCTCTGAGACAAAACTATCAATAGTATTTAGCACAATGAGATATTTCTCTCTTGTTTGTGACAGAAGACGGTCTAACATTTCTAAAAAGAGGGATAGTTTATCGGTATTTGCAACCCATTCGAAAGATAAATTCTTATTCTCAATGGCAAAAAATGGACTAAAATTTTTTGAAAGTAATTGGTCTAGTGTTAGAGGACGATTCTCTAAATGGTATTCCACCTTACCACTGTTTAAGTTGATATGCTGGTTCATTGCCCCTTCTATAAGCTCTACTTGTTCATTAATTTTCTCCAAATGGGCTACAATATCAACTTGATTGACAATTTTACTAAGGTAACCGTAAGCAAGTGTCCCTTTCTTATATTCCATCTGCTCAAGTAAATCCTTAAAACTTGAAATGTCGATATAGTGATAGCTACTTCGCTTCACTATTTCTCCAGACTCATCAAGTATAGTAGGTTCCTCATAATCAAAAATACTTAAGTCCTCACTTGAGTATTTTTTTCCACCAAAATACCAGCTCAAAATCTGCCAAATATAATATTTGAGTTCTTTATTCTGACCAACAATTTGTGTGATTGCACCAATATTCAATTCAATACGTTCCTTGTAAGGATGTTGTACAAAAAATTTCATATGACCACCAACTTATTATCACTGACGATTTCTTCTTGCTTAGTTTTGCCACCTATGATTAATGTCATTTCTGAAAACTGCTTTTCAGTAACCGCCAAAAGTCTCACATTTCCAGCAGGTAGATTACTCATCTTTAACTTCTTATAAAATTTATTTGCAAAACTTCTATTAGGACAAGTGCGATAATAGACCGAAAATTGTAACATTTCAAATCCATTTGAAATTAATTCTTTACGAAAATTACGATAGATTCTTTTTTCATCCTTGGATTCCATTGGCAAATCAAAAAAACATAATAATCTCAACGCTTCATACCTCATCTTATTTTCTCCGCTCTATACTTGATACCACTGGGCAGTGAAATTTACTACTATCTTTTTCCGAAATATATTTGATAAAGCCTTTAACATATTTGTCCATAGCAACTGTCACTGAACATGTCTCTTTGCCATATTTGATTTTAGCATTGAGTAAGTCTGTCAATCCCAACCTATACTCATACTTAAGGAATTCCTGATCTCGTAGATTATCGTAAACCCAAACATCTACAATCTGTCTAAATGGCTCCATCAAGTCATCAACCAAATTAAACTGATTGTATTCGTTTTTATGGAATATTCCTAATAGACCATTTAAACCATAACCCGCTACTATTCTAGCCATCTGAGCCCTCATGATAGCATAGCCATAGTTTAAGCCAGCATTGATGACATCGGCTTCTTGTTGGGTTACTCTGACAAATTGTTTGCCAAAGAGTTCATTAAAATAGACCTTGGCAGCATGTCCCTCTCTATTGGTTCTATCACCTGGTTCTATCTGCTCTTTATAGTCTGAAAGTAGTCTAATATTATCCAGACTTTTTTCAAACATGGCTAGAACATCCTCTTGGTTATTGATTTTATAGTAAGTCACAATCTGCCATGCCTTGTCCTTTTGTTTCTGAGACCAATCCATCTGCTCTTTCAAGCGCTTGTAAGCTCTAAAATGCCCATTTTGTGAGTGATAAATCCCTGTTGGTAAATGTTCGTTATCACAAACAACTAAGGCAATATTATATTTACTTAGGGCACTTAATAATCGAAGAGTAACAACTGTATCCCCACCTTCAGCAACTATTATCGAAATATCACTAAGTGGCACCGTAAACTCTTGTCCCATCTTTTGCACTAACAAGTTATCAAGCTTTAAGCGCATCTTCTCACTTTGACTGACATGTACAACTCTCCAAGTCATTTTTTCTCCTTTTTAAATAACGAAAACACCCTGCCATAAAATGACAGGGTGTTGATTTCGGCATGAAGCCTTATCTTTGTAGCTTCTGCAAGATTTAAGTAACTGTGTAAGGCGTCCCTTACACGATTATTATAGTATATGACAACTATAATTGCAACACTTTTTAACAATTAATATTAAAAATCTAGCTTAGGCTTATCACCCTCATTCTTGATGATATGCTGATTTCCTAGGATATCTGTTCTTACTTTAAAAATTGAAAGATTTGATTTTGCTAGTCCTTTTATACATCGTCCTGACTTATCTGCAGGACCTAAAATTTCAATAAGTGTCTCATTCTTCTCAAATTTATCTTTTGAATAAGGCTTTAACTCTACATAATGCTTTTTATTTGGCATTGATCGAGAAAGAAAACGGAATAGTTGCTGTTCTTTTGTTTCCGTATCTTTAATTAGTAACAAATCATTTTTATAAAGTGTGAACTTGAATTCTGAATCAGAATCTACACCCTCTTTCTTCTTAATGTCATTGTATTTTTCCTGAGAAATCTTATATGTTCCTGTCCCTTTCTCAAATTGTAGATCAGCATATTTTAATCCAAGGATTTCGTATTTTCCAGTAGTCTTATTGAAATAGACATCCGCTCTCCATGGAGAAACTGACTGCAAGACAACTTTATTGTTACTATTCTTTGGAGTGATATCAATATGATTACCTAACTTACTATCATAGTATTTAAGACTCTTGATTTCAGGACCATTGCCTTTTTTACTATATTTACGAATATAGTCGCCATGTTCTTCTTTATATTTTAGGAAAGGATTACATGGTACTTCTTTCCCTTTTTCATTCATTTCCTTATTGGGATAGTTCTCTAAAATTGGCTCGATAACTTTCTCAAAGGTTTGTGGGTCGTGACGATACATGAGGAATTTTGACTTATCCTTCTGATAAATCTTTATAAAGGCATCATAGCCAGCCTGGCTATAGATATCTTTGATTTTCCCTAAGACATAAGTTTCATCCTTCTTATCTTTTCCTACTTTAGCCTGCCTTGTTGCGTAAATTGTTGCATCAGAAATCTTTCGATTAAACTTAGAATCCACTTGATATGAGAACAAGATACTGTCTTCAAATTCTTTACTCTTCAATGTATCAACAAAATGTTGATAAGGGGCTTTAAATACAGATTCCTTGTACTCATCGTCACTAATAAGTTCACCTGTTTCAATATCAAGTAATTGGTCTTCTGAATAACTTACAAGAGTATTCTTTTGTTTTTTCCACAAATTCAACTGACTTGAAGCAGCAATAATTAGTGCATCTACAGCATGGTGATGATAGGTATCACGAGTCTTATCGATTCCCCAATGGCGTCTCAATTGAGATGTGAATTGGCCACGAACCACGGAAACTTTTGTATCAATCTTGCGAGCTCTAAAGTGTTCTTGAAGGGCATTAAGGACAACTCTTGAAGCGTATCTTGTATCTACAAGATTTCGTTCAATAAATTTCTTTCGAACATCAAATTTTGAAATATCCTCTTCCGTAAGAAGGTATTCTTTTTTCTTGTTTGAAAGTGTTTTCGACTCACGTACAAAAGCTTTCAGTTCACGGAAAGACCATGCATCATCCATACTATCTAATGCCTGGTAAGGTGTTCGTTGGCCTTTTTCTTGGTTAGCAGTTGCATAAACCAAAACCTTATTGGCAAGGCTATCATCAAAGGTAATAGAGAGAGGTAAAATATGATCTATTTCAAATTGATTAGGATTGTTAATCAAATCATGGATTGAAATTGTTTTACCAGTATAAAGGCAACGTTCTCCTTGCTGATGCCATAGGCGGATTTTAGTCGCTAATTGCTTATGACCATGGAAAACGCTATGTGGTAATTCAGCTTTTCCATTATATTGATTGGCAGCCTTACGCATGGCCGCATCCTTTTCAGATTTGTTAGCTTCTTGAATCTTTTTAATGGCCTTTTTTTCGTCATCTTCATTCATTTCTCGAGCCATTTCGATGACAATATTGTCAAAATCACCATACTCTTTGATTGCCGCATTTACGATTTTTATAGCTTGGCGAACAGACTTAGCAACAACAGGATTGTAGATTTCTTCAGTTAGTCGTTTCTCATCAATATATTTTGTTTTATTTGAAGACGAAGTTCTTTTTTGTTTTCCTAGTCGTGTCAAAATAGTCATTTGTTCTTCTGACGTCGCATATAATTCTGGGATTAATTCCATCATCAACTTGACAGAAAAATTATGCCAACCTTTTCCAAAAATGGAACTATTTGATTTGCGGAATTGAACCAATTCGTCAACTTGTTCCTGACTAAAAGTACCATCAGAAAACTCATGCTCTATCGCTTCTTGGATACCTTCCCTCTCCGTATTTAATGTTAAGACATAGGCTAACTTATCAAGCTTTTCTCTCTCCATTTGCTCAACATCAATAGTTTCAAGCGTCTTCATTTTTCGGTAGGCTTCGAAAGTATGAATTTCTGGTTTGTCTGATTTGTCGATACGATATCCCTTGATATCCGCAACATCGCAAGCAAGTAGTTTAGCGATATATTTAAAGAGTTTCGCTGGACCCATCGCCTTTTCATTTTTGACATAGGTAATGATTTGATTCTTTTGTTCTTCGCTCAACTTCTTGGTTTCTGTTGGAACGGTTAGATTGTTCAAATCATTTAGCAAATTGAATTCTTGAGCCGTATAGGATGCTTTTGCTGCTCTATACTCTTCCGGATAAAATGTACATTTCCCAATTAGGATTCCAAAAATATTGTCTAAAGTTATGTACTCATCTTCAGAATCTTTCTTAGTAGTATACCTTCCATAATCAGTCCGTGACTTCTCATTTCCTGGTCCGTGATAATATTTACGTTTTCCAGTTAGAATTTGGAGATAACTATTAATAAATTCATCGGTAATCTGTGGATTAAATTCTTGTTGGGTTTGCAGTATTCTCAGTGCTTCTGCTCGATAAGCTGATGTTGGAAAGACATTAATTAAGCGATGTTTTTTTCCATCCTCCTCAATAGTAAAATCACCACGTAATTGACCATATTTTTGATAGCGTTCCAATTGAATCTGGCCTGGTGTTTTTGTTTCTAATTGTTTGCTGTTCTCTTTGACAATTTGTGCATAGTCACCTACTGATGAATTTCCGTCATCACTTGCATCATCAAGATAACTAATCCCACGGTGTTTCACCATATTTTTAAGAGCGATAAACAATTCTTCATTAGACAATTCATCGGTCAAACCCTTAACTCGCAATTGATATGGGTTTAGATTGATTGAAACCTTCGTAAAATCAGTGATTAATCCACTTTCTTCAAATATGTGATTTAAACGAACTCTACGATGTTTTTTACGTCGTGTCAATCGTCTTCCTTGACGATTTGTTCTACGTTCTACATTATTCTCCGCTTGAGCGGCTGGGAAGATGCGTGCGTTCTTATGGACAATTTCTCCCGTCACTTTATTAAGGATACCTACACCAACAGAACCTATACCAATATCAAGTCCTAAAACTAAGTCGCTCATTTAAGAATCTCCTTATTCTTTTTTCTAATATTTTACAATAATATCTGAAAATTCACAATAGTATTTGTAAGCGCTATCCTAGTTTTGTATTTTAAAAAGCCAAGTTCAGTTGAACTGGCTTTTTCTTCTTGTATTAAAAACTTTTGTCTAGGCTTCTTGTGCTAGGGCTGCTGCTTTTTCAAGGGCTTGGTCGGTCGACTCGCAGATATGGTCTGGTCCAATAGTTTGGATAAAGCCAGATTTTTCAAGAACTCTGTAGGGTTGAGCATTAACGTGAGAAAGAAGCAAGGTCATGCCACGTTTTTGGCAGATAGCCAGGGTTTCTTCAAGGGCATCTAGGCCTGAGATATCCATGGCTGGAACGTTTCGCATGCGTAGGATGAGAACATTCTTAGTTTCATCATTGATCACATTCAAGAAGTTATTGGCTGCACCAAAGAAGAGGGCACCAAAAACTTCATAGACGACAGCGTTTTTAGGAACTTGTTTCAAGTCGCTATCCTCGGACAAAACTGGATCGTCCAGATTTTCCTTGTCCACCCACTGACGAATTTGAGCCACGTCGGACATGCGTTTGAGGAAGAGGAAGGCTGCTAGGACCATACCAAATTCGATGGCAACTACTAGGTCAAAGAAAACGGTTAAGACAAAAGTCACTAGCAGAACCGCCACATCACTCTTAGGGGCACGTTTGATCATACGACCAACTGTACGCCAACCACTCATGTTATAACCGACAATCATAAGGATTGAGGCCAAACAGGTCATAGGAATCAATGAGGCGTAAGGCATGAGGAAGAGTAAAATCAGAAGCAAGGTAAGGGCATGAACCATCCCCGCTACTGGTGTCCGTCCTCCATTTTTGACATTGGCTGCGGTACGGGCGATGGCACCCGTTGCAGGAATCCCGCCAAAGAGGGCTGACATGATATTCCCAACACCTTGGCCAATCAATTCAGCATTAGAGCGATGATTACCACCAATCATCCCGTCTGAAACAACGCAAGAAAGTAGGGATTCAATGGCTGCTAGTATGGCAATGGTGAAGGCTGGCGACATCATTTGACGAATCAAAGAAAATGATAGGTCAGGAACTGTGAAACTTGGAAGTCCTGCTTTGATGGTGTAAAGATCACCGATGGTTTTGACTGGCAGATGACCAAAAGCTACGATGGCTGTGGTTACAAGGATGGCAACCAAAGACCCCGGAATTTTCTGAGAAAGGCGTGGCCAAAAGATTTGAATGACTAGGGCCAAGATACCAATTGCAAGTGTCGGCCAGCTAATACTTGAAAGATGCTTCCCATAAGCTAGAAGTTTTTCTAAGAACTCAGCTGGTACCGACTTCATCTCAAGTCCCAGGAAATCTTTAACCTGTCCAGCCACAATCCCAACGGCAATACCCAAGGTAAAGCCAAGTGTGATGGTTTTGGGAATGAACTTGATCAGGTCACCAAAACGCAGGAGCCCCATGATAATAAGCATGAGTCCCGCCATGAGCGTGGCAAGGGTCAAACCAGCCATACCATACTGGGCGATGATGCCATAGATGATAACAACGAATGCTGCGGTGGGTCCACCAATCTGAACCCGACTACCTCCTAAAAAGGAAATAAAAAAGCCTGCAACCACTGCTGTGTAAAGACCTTGTTCGGGATTGACACCAGAGGCAATGGCAAGAGCAATTGACAAGGGCAGGGCAATAATAGCCACGATAACTCCTGCAATCAGGTCCTTGATGAACTGTCCCTTGGAATAAGTCCTGATGGTAGTGAAAAATTTGGGTGTGATATATTTTAAAGCGTCCATTTTTTCCTCCTAACTACTATCCTAAAACTCTTTAACTCAGTGAAATAACTCTTTTTCAATGAGTGTCAGACGCTTATCAATTTTACAATCTTATGATAGCATAGGAAAAGCTCATTTTCTAGGGGATTGAGGGATTTAAAGCTATTATTTCAAGAATTTTTTAACTTTCTTAGTTTAGAAGTGAAGGTATCAAAAAACAAGTCCAGACTATGGACTTGTTTTGAAAGATTCATTATAGATTACCAACTTGTTGGCAAGGAAATCGGAATGTTAAGTTTAACCTTCATCTTGCTATTGGTCACAGAGGCTTGCTCAATTTCATAGCCGATTTCAGGAAGCTTAAGCTGAATTTGGTCATTAACCATTTGAATACCACTGCTGGACTGGGCAATGCTCTTCTTGAGGTAAGGCAGAACCAGTGATTTTGAAACTGGAAGGCGACCCAGGTGGGCACCTGCCAAATCTAGTAGGATGACTTCCTTGTTAGTGCTGACCGTAAAATCAAGGCTAAATGTTGATCCGATAGGCCCAAGAGATACGGGAACCTTAGCTGTTAGATAGGAATCATTCAACTCTACGCTACTGTTTTGCAAGGTCTCGTCATTAGAATCAGCCATGCTTGCTTTTAGGATTTGACGAAACTGATTACTGTCAAGATTAATCTCAGTTGAAACCCCGCCTGATGAAAGGGACGCCCCACCAATACCAGCCTGGGCTAAATCAGCAAGGGATGTTTGTGTTGATACATTTTTTAATTGGTCCTGACTGTCGATCTTGTCCGGAATAAGTAGAGCCGCCACTGCAAAAAAGACCACAATGACGAGGACAATGAGTCGTTTAAACCATTTCCACATAGGGATACCTCATTTCAATTTTTCACTTTTGACGTCTATTGTACTGTAATCAAGGGAAAAAAGCGAGTAAGAACTGGAAATTCTCTCATATTTTCTTAATGCAGGAGATATGGCTCCAGAACTTCAAAGACTTTTAAGTAAGCATTGGCATAAAGGTGGACGCCGTCATAGGTGTGCTCAGCCTTCTGCTCTTTTCTATCATTGACCAGCTCAGCATTACAATTAATGAAGTGGCAGCCATAGGTTTTGGCGATTTCCTCAAGAGCCTGGTTACAGCGGTCAAGATTTTCAGGAGTCCGCAGTTTCATCCACTGGATAGATGCCGGTGTCTGCCAAGGCAGATGTAGATTGGCTGGGTAAAAAGCCATCAGGTAAATCTTGGTATGGGGCAAAATAGCAAATGTTTGCTCCAGAATTTGGCTGATATTTGCCGTCATATGTTGTAACCACTGAACTCCATAAGGCTCCTCGGTCATGTCATTGGTACCGATATTGATGAAAACCTTACTCGGTTGCAGATCCAAAAGCAGGGGATGGAGATGCTGGTGAAATTCATCCGTATTCAAACCACTGATGCCTCGATTGTAGATGATATCGTCGATACCTCTACTCCTAGCGATTTCACAAATGGGAAAAAGCTCCATGAGAGAGGAGCCCGTGAAAAGCGTCTCCCCCTTGATAGCGACCTCATTTAAGTACTGATAATTTTTAAGTTTGATTTCTTTTAATTCATCCATGATAACTTTCTTCTATATAATTTTATCTAAATGAGGGAGAAGGCAAAGAGCAACCCTACAACCGTATTGGCCAAGGCGTGAATAAAGACACTTGGAAGAATGGAGCCATTTGCTTTCTTTTCATTGATAGCACCCAAAACGAAAGCTATGAGACTAATAAAGGCAAAATGGCAAAAGCCTTAAGGTAACCAGTTAGTTGCATAAACATAAGTGCATGGATGAGACCAAATAAGAGAGACTGAACCAGATTTGCTCCTAGAAATCCTAGTTTTCCTTGCATCCTTTTTAATAGAAAACCTCTAAAGAAGATTTCTTCTGGCAAGGCAGTCCCTAAGATAGCATAGGCTAGAATAGCAGGAAGAGCTCCAATTCCATTTCCAGAAAAATCTGCTGTGGCCGTTTGGCTAGAGTCAAACCAACTAAAGACCACAATCGAAAAAAGAAGAAAAAGTAGACTAATACCCAAAATGGTCAGTAATAATTGCCTCTTCTTCTGACTCTCAACTTTCTTCAACCCAATCCAGTCAAAGAAACCGACCTTTTTCCTGCTCCAAATTAACCAAGTGATAAAAGGAATGACAGAGACTATGAGCAGTTCCATAATACCGCTCATCAGTTTAGACATAAATAGGGTCATGAGTTTGTCCTCCATTTCTAATCAAAAGACAGCTTCGTTCTTTTGAAAACGATTACCTTTACACCTTGATTATACTACTTTTAGGGGAAGAGAAAGCTCATTCTCACCAATCTTGCCAGGTTTCTTTGGCACGAATCACACGGTCTTGCTTATAGTCAATATGGTAAACACGCCAACCACCAATCCAATCGTCCTTCAGCTTGTACTCAACACTTCCTTGAAGATCACTCCCCTTGCCTAAGAGTTTCTCAACTTCTTTTCTCGTCATGCCCTCAAGCTGATACTGCCGGTGAAAACTCCACATGAATTTATGGCGCATGTGATCTGGAGTACGAGCCCATTTTTCAGGCGTAAAAACTCGGTCACGAGGGACAATGATTGCAAAATGAACCAGACAAATGATTTCGATAATTAAGCAAAAGCCTTTTCGCCGTTTTCGTCTGGTTTCTGGGGTAAGGTAGGCCATAGGATTACCTTACTTTCTCTTGTTTCCAATGGTCGTCCAAAATCACTGAGTGCTCTTTCGAAAAGCGAATAAGGATATCTCTGGCAACTTGTTGAGATACACGTGCGACATTGGTCAATTCTAATCCTAGCTCAGGTGTGTCATGTTCCAAGCGATACTTGTCATCCTCGTATTCAACAAAGATAAAACTCATTGCCCCTTTTTCGCTATAAGTGAGATAGAGACTATCGTAGGATACTGGAAGTTGCACCAAAGCATCCCAGATATCACTGTCACTTGGGTTTGTAATCGTCGCATAGTCTACCTGATCAGCTGTCGAAATACGCATGACAAGGCCTTCTGCTGCTTTCTTTTTAGATGCTAACCACTTAAATAAATGCATCGTTTTCCTCCTTTAGATGACGATTCCTTTTTGCTTGAGATTGTCCAGACATTCCTGTAAATAGGCAGCATCATGCTCTGGGTAGATGATGACTGGTAATGTCTCCGCTTCAAGCTTATCGTAGGCTGGCATCTGTTTGCCTCGATACTCCTTGTCCAACCACTCTGGGCTAACACGATAGCCACGTTCCGTCATTTCTTGCATAATGAGCTCATGGTATTTAAACAAGCGATACGGTGAATAATCAAAAACATAGTTAACCGTCGCATGTTTGCGTTGCCATCCCTTACCACGAAGGGCACAACATTCTCGGTGCTGCCCTAATAATTGCTGACGGGGTAGTTTTGAAATCAAGGCTTGATGCCATAGTCTCATTTTGAACCCCCATTAATTAAGGTTGACTCCTCCAGATAGCGATTTGGGTACTTGATGAGGAGCTCTTTGACGGATGCCACCAAACACATCTGAGGAATTCGACCTGTCGCATAGCTTTCCAGTTGGGCCATAAACATTTCCTTCTCGCTGGCAGTCGCCTTTTTCTTAAAATACCCCCAGATATGTTGAAAGGCATTGACGACCTGACCAGGATTTTCAGGAAGGTCAAGTGCTTGATCAATGTAGGCCTGAACCTGATCCAAACTAACCTCATCATTCTTGAGATAGTTACGGATTTCTAGGTAAATCTTGTTTGAATGGCTGAGCACCAGATACTTATTGGCTGCCCAAAGTCGCTCGCACTGGCGACGTGGATTGGTAGTTGTCATTAGGAACCTTCCTTCTTGCTTTTTATCAGTATAGCATAGTTTAAATGGGGATAATAGATTATGCCTTTGAGAATTTGAAGAGTGATTTTCAACTATTTTCAGAAAAGGGCTTTTGCTTGGTTTGTTTGTAAGCGTTTGCTATACTTAAGGTATCAAAGAAAGGAGACAAAGCCTATGACATTGTCCAAAAAACTCACACTTTCTCTTGCCTCTATGGCAGTTCTTGGTCTTTTAGCAGCCTGCTCAAACCAGAAAGCTCAAACACCTGAAAGCTCTGCTAGCACCCAACAAAGTTCAAGTAAGGTTTCATCTTCACAAAGTTCTGAAGTTTCTAAACAGACTGAAGGGCTAGATGGCACCTATAAAGGAACTGATGAAAATGATCGTATTACTCTTACCATCTCTGGAAATACTGGAACTTGGGAAGAGGACGAAGCAGATGGCGAGAAGGAAAGCAAGTCTGTAACAGTTAACCCTGACAATCAAAGTCTAACGATTGGTGATGATACCAAATTCTACAAACTCGACGGCAATCAGCTGACTATTGAAGATGATGACCGTGATCCAAACGATACGGTTGTCTTGACGAAATAATATGAAAAACCTTAGCCAATCCACTCTCTGGAATTTAGCTAAGGTTTTTTATGTTATACTATAGGCAGAAAGAAAACGAATACAAACAGGAGGTTGACGATGACTCAAAGAAGATTATGGATGACGCTATTTGTTGTGTCGATTATTGTAACTCTTATTGGACTGGGATTTTCTGTCTATAACTATTATGTCTTTGATAAACCCTTTATGACCACGACTACAAAAGGTTTACTAGCAGCCTTTTTCCTGTGTGCGACAATGGTTGCCATCACCCTATCCAAATCAAGTAAGAAGTAAAGATATGAAAGAGGTATAAGTTTGTAGACTTATACCTCTTTTGATACAACATTACTTAATCTTGTGTTTATTCATTTTTTCTTCAAAGATGTCTGTCATGATTTTACGGAGCTCTTCTCTCTCTTTTTCAGCCTTTTGATGATGAAATGTATCCTTGGCCAAACGAGTCACCTCCTAAAAATGAAACTGTGTCATTATATCAACAGATAGGAAAGAAAAGCTCCCACCGAAATTCAGTGGGAGGTTCAACTCTAATTCTATGATTTTCTCATGGCCACCAGCCAAAAGGCTACTAGAATTTCGAAAATAACAAGAAGGACAATCTGAGTGAGTGAACTCTGAACCAGCATAAGGACAGCCAGACTATCGATCAGCATATGAGCGAGGATACAAGGAACAGCTCCTCTCGAGTACTCTTTAAGAGCTCCCAAAAGAAAGGTATTCCCTAAAATCATCAGGTAAAAGATGAGATAGTTGGACGAGCCTGCTGTAATCCAAGGTAGTTGATAGATAGGGATATGCCAGAGGAACCAGATAATGGAAAGAACCATCATTTTAGTTATAAAGTGCTTACTAAAGTAAAGATGTTCTTGTAAAAACCAACGCCAACCGACTTCTTCCAGACCGCCATATAAAAAGGTCCAGGGGAGATATAGGAAGAAGGCTAAGAGGGAGTTCCCAGTAAAGCGAACATTCATGAGCAGGATTGAAATCCCATAATAGATGACGGGGATGATGAAAGCTAGGATCCAGGATAGGTGACTTTCTTTTTGAAGAAAGACCTTTTTGAAAAAATCGCCCAAAGATTTGACTTCACTCAACACAAGAGAAAAGATAGCCGCCATAATCAGGGGAATACAGTTCATTAGGATAAACAGTAGAGAGTCACCTGTGCTCTTTCCATCTGGGAAACACCAAAGGATAACTTGCCCTACTATAAATGTAGCAAGGAGGGCAGTCAGTGCATACCAGATAGCGACTGATTTTTTTGAAATAAATTTGCTCATTTTTCCTCCGTTACGGGATAATAAATCAGATAGATCTCACCTTAATCCGCATCGACTCAAAGATGGTATTGTTCACAATCTTTATAAATCTTACTTAATCTTGTGTTTGTTCATTTTTTCTTCAAAGATAGCTGTCATGATTTTACGTAGCTCTTGGCCTTCTTTTTCAGGAAGGTCCCCTTGGCGTTTAGCTACTGCGTAGAGTTCAGGGTATTGCTTGGCTACACGCTCCACCGTCTTGGTCGTCGCATGCCCTCTGACAAAGAAAGGAATACGTTTAATCCATTCTTGCGGTACGAGAGCGAGCAACTTCTTAGCCGCTTCCTTGTCAGAAATCTCAGCTGTACTCAAACCTTTTTCGATTTGCTTTTGTTCTTGTTCTGTAAAATCTTTTAATTCCATTACTACTTCCTCTTTATCTTTATATAGTAGATTTTACACCCATGCATGAGAATATACAACTGATTGGGATTGATGGACAAGACATGAAAGCTAGACTCATTTTTTTCCAAAAATACCATACAAAAAAATCTGATGAATTTGCTCAACCTCTGTCTCTAAATTGTCACTGTGGTCTAACTGATTTCCCATACCATTAAGAGCATCCATGACATTTAGGACAAGCTCTGTCGATAGGTCTTTAGCAATAAGGCCCTCTTCTTTTCCTAGCTCAATATAAGCACGATAGATATCACGTTTTTTTGCAGTGATCGCTTTCGCTAAGAGAGTTGAAAAAGTAGGTTCTTTCACCATTTTATCTTGAAAATAGTCCGAGATTTGCCGACTCATTTTCTCCTGACATAGAGAAAAAGCCTGGTTTAATTTTGTTTTAAAATCTAGATTACTATTTAAAATGTCCTCAGCTTGCTGTGTGACTTCTTCAAACAAGTCATTAACACAGAGAGCTACCAAATTATCTTTACTCCCGAAATAATTGTAGATAGAAACAGGAGATACTTCTGCTGCCTCTGCAATAGATTTTATACTAGTTTCCTTAAAACCTTTGTCTTTAAACAAACGCAAAGCTGCTTGAACAATCGCTTGCTTCTTTTTCTCAGTTGTCTTTTGATATTGATTCATGTGAACACCTCTGTTATAAACAATTGTAGCATAAGTTTGAAATATATGAATATATATTTCATTTTCCCTTGCTATTCTTACTAGCTTTCTCTATAATAAAGTTTGAATTTTAATCATGTATATTTCAAATTTTATTTTCAAAAATGGGAGAGAACATGCTCATTCAATATCTTATAAAGCAATCTAGAAAACCGAGTGGTCTTGTCGGTCGATTGATTACCAACATCTGGTCGTCCTATTTCAAAGAACTCAGCCTTTGGGCAATCAAACAAACCACTATCCCTAACAATAGTCGGATTTTAGAAATCGGCTATGGCGGAGGCAGCACTATTAAGAACCTTCTTGAGTTAGATAAAAATCTTGACATTCATGGTATTGATATATCTAAGGAGTCTTATCAAACTGCTAGACGAATTCATTCAGATGCTATAGAAAACGGAAGTGTTAAGCTGAGGATTGGTAATGTAGCAAACCTTCCCTACCAAAATAATGATTTTGATTTGGTATTTGCCATCCAGACACATATTTTCTGGGAGGATTTAAAACAGAGTTTTCAGGAAATCTATAGAGTCATGTCCAATCCTTCCACTTTGATTATTGCTTCCGAAAAAGAAAAAATAAAATATCATATGACAGATTATGGGACAAGCCATGAATTGATGCAGTTGTTAACAAGCATTGGCTTTTCAAAGATTGAAGAAAAGCAAAATTACAAATGGGTTGTGTATGTTGTCACTAAGAGTGATTAGGAAATTTAATAAAAAACTCCTTAATCAAATCTAATGTCTCAACCCTAGCAAAACACAAAGAGAAGACTAATTTAGTCTTCTCTTCATACTAGGTTGCGGAACATCAACAATTACTTTACTTTTATACCTCTAGTAAGTCCTATTCGTCCACAATTGCATCTTACAAATGGATACTTCTGTTAGAAGATAAGGAGATAAGGATCTTCAAGATAAGAAACAACTCTTGCTAAAAATTCAGCAGCTGGAAGGCCATCGATGACTTGATGGTCGAAGCTCAGACTCAATGGAAGATAGTCTTTTTGAACAACCTCTCCCTCCTCATTAAATGCTAAAGCTTGTTGAGTTGCTCCTACACCAAGGATTGCCACCTCTGGGGAATTAAGGATTGGTGTGAAGTATTCTACACCTGGCCCCCCTAGGTTCGTAATTGAGAAAGTAGAACCACTATATAGGTCAGATGCAAGTGTACCTTTTCGAGCTTGATTAGCCAAAGTCTTAATGCTTTGACCAAGATCTGCTAAAGTCATACGATCTGCGTCTTGAATCACAGGAACAACCAAACCATCATCCAAAGCTGTTGCCATACCAATATGAATGCGTTCGTGAATCTTATGAATTCCGCCACCATACCAAGCATTCAAAGCTGGAAAATCTCTCAAAGCTTTGGTTACTGCTTTAGTTAATAGAGTTGTGATACCTAGTTCACCATTTTCAAGTGGAGTATGTACCTTGGCCTTAAGTTCTTTACGGAATTTCAAAAGCTCAGTTAAATCAGCCTTACGATGGAGTGTCACTTGAGCAGAAGAATGAAGACTGTTCATCATACGTTCGGCAATAATCTTACGCATGCCTTCGAGTCCCTCACCGTATTGTCCTGTGGCCATAGCTTGTGTTAGAGGTTCAACGACCTTATCAGCAACAAGACTTGGTTGGTAAGATTCTACATCACGTCTTGTAATACGACCATTTCCACCTGTTCCTTTAATAAGGGAGATATCATAGCCTTTCTCAGTAGCCATCTTACGAGCTACCGGTGTAATGAAAATTCGTTCCCCACTAGTACGAGCTATAGGTGCTGTAGTAGATTTAGGACTAGACGGTGTTGGATCTTTAGCGACTTCAGTTGGAGCTTCCTCTTGTGCAGGAGCTTCTTGGGTTCCTACATTTTCTCCTTCCTGGCCAACCCATCCAACAACTTCTTTACATTTAACTGTAGCACCTTCACCATGCACAATGTCAAGAACAACCCCAGAAGCAGGGGATTCGACTTCACTAGTCAATTTTTCAGAACTAATTTCCAATAAAGGCTGACCACTTGTTACTGTATCACCAACTTGGACCAACCACTTTTGAATGAGTCCTTCAGTCATGGTTAGGCCGAGCTTGGGCATTAAAATTTCTGTTGCCATAAGCGCCCTCCTATCCTTTCAAGTCCTGAATCAATTCATCAGCTACTTTCAAAACCTTATCCGCATCCGGGATATAGGCTTGTTCTAAGTTTGTCGCAAATGGAACAGGAGTATTTGGTGCACAAACACATTTCACTGGTCCATCAAGATAATCAAAAGCTTTATCTGAAACTACAGATGCAATATCAGTTGCAGTATTGTTATGCGGGTTTGCCTCATCCACAATAACCAAACGACCCGTTTTCTTCACGGAATTTAACACTGTTTCTTCATCCCATGGAGCAACTGTACGAAGATCAATCACTTCTACAGAAATGTTGTCTTTTGCTAAACGATCTGCGACCTCATAAGCTACATACAACATCTTACCAATTGTCACAATTGTTAAATCCTTACCTTCTCTACGAACGGCAGCCTTACCAATTGGTACAGTATAGTATTCTTCTGGCACTTCCCCTTTTAAGCCATAGAGGGTTTTGTCCTCAGAAAAAATAACAACATTATCATCTTCAATTGACGCCAATAGTAAACCTTTAGCATCATATGGTGTAGCAGGAACAACTACCTTAATACCTGGAATAGATCCAAAGAGGCCGTAATATGAGCCGGAGTGTTGAGCCGCAGCTGAAGCACCCGCACCGTGCATAGTACGCACAACCATCGGAACTTTAGCTTTTCCTCCAAACATGTAACGCATCTTAGATGCCTGTCCTAATAGGGCATCAAAACAGAATCCAATAAAATCATTAAACATCAACTCTGGTACAGGTCTTAGTCCCGTAAGCGCCATCCCCACCGAAGCTGATAAATAGCCGTGCTCAGAAATCGGAGTATCAATAACACGTTCCCTGCCATATTTCGGCATCAATCCTCGTGTGATACCCATGACACCGCCCCAGGCATCCTCGTTATTATTTTCTAAGTGTTCAACATTAACACCACCTGCGATATCCTCTCCTAGAAGAACAACTCGCTCGTCTCTTTCCATGGCTTGATCGAGCCCTTCATTGATGGCTTTCATAAATAATGTTTCTCTAGTCATTATGAATCCTCCTCAATCAGTCTGCAAATACGTCTTCGTAGAGAGCTTCTTCTTTTGGAATTGGGCTCTCTTGAGCAAAGTGGATTGCATCTTCAACATCTTTTTGTGATTGGGCAACAATCTCATCCAATTCATCTTGGCTAAGGATACCCTTTTCAGTTACAAGGTCACGAAATACTTCCAAGGCATCCACATCTGCCCATTCTTTTTCGATTCCATCTGGTGCTTTGTATTTTTGCTCATCTCCTTCGAAATGGCCATGGTTACGATAAGTAATAGCTTCAATTAACGTTGGACCATCTCCACGACGCGCACGTTCAATGGCCTCTTTAGCCACTTGATAAACAGCAAATAAGTCTTTACCATTAACGCGAACTCCAGGCATATTGTATGCTTGTGCACGTTCAGCAATTGTTGGTGAACCTGATGAGTACCATTGTGGTGTTGATTCTGCAAAAAGGTTATTTTCATTTACAAATACCACAGGTAGATTCCAAATAGAGGCCATGTTTAAGCACTCATGAAAATTACCTTCGTTGGCAGCACCGTCACCAAAGAAACATACAGCAACATCATCAGTCTTTAGATATTTGTTACGCATAGCAGCACCAGTCGCAAGACCAAAGCCTCCACCTACCATACCGTTAGCACCAAGGATTCCTTTATCCAAGTCAGCGATATGCATAGAGCCACCCTTACCTTTACCAAGCCCTGTAGACTTACCAAAGATTTCAGCCATCATTTTTTTAAGGTCTCCACCTTTAGCCACACAGTGTCCATGTCCTCGGTGTGTGCTAGTAATGTAGTCTTTATCAGTCAGGTTAGCACATACCCCAGTCGCAATAGCCTCCTCACCTGAGTAAAGATGAACAAATCCTGGAATTTGACCGATTGAAAAGAAATGTCGTGCATTTTCTTCAAAATTTCGAATATCGCACATAGTCTTATACATGGATTTAGCCTCTTCTTTTGAAACATTTTCCACACCAAGATCATGGGCAGTTTGAACCTTAACTTCTTCCTTGGTTAAGGTTTGTCCCTGATGTTTTTCTTTCATTAGGGCTTGTGGCAATTCTTGATAATGTGTCATATTGTTTCCTCCTTCTATAGAGAACTTTATAAAAAACAAATATTATTGACATATATAAATTTAAAAAAATGAAAATGACTACGCTAAACCTATCCATCGAGCTTAGGACCTTAAAATCAGTCTTGCAACTTCCTGAACCAACTCAGAAATTGTTGGATGTGCAAAAATAGTCTTATCAAGCTGATCAAGTGTTCCTTCAGCATCTTTCAAGACAATCAAGGATTGTAAAATATCAGTTGCATGTGGGCCAACGATAACGGCACCTAATAGTAGGTGATAGCGTTTTTCAGAGACAATTTTAACAAAACCTTTTGCTGAATTAGACGCAATTGCTCGACCATTATAAACATAAGGAAGTTGACCAACTGATATATCGTATCCTTGTTGAACCGCCTCCTCTTCTGACAAGCCAAAGGAAGCAATCTCTGGCGTTGTAAAGAGCGACCGTGGAACACTTGAATTATCCACCGGTTCCTCAGCCTGACGACAAATGGCTCGAACAGCTTTGATTCCCTCGCTACTAGCAACATGAGCTAACATATATCCAGGAATCAAATCCCCAATCGCATAAACACCTGATTGAGATGACTCGTAATAACTATCTACCTTTATAAAACCTTTTTCAGTCAGCTCCAAGCCCATCATTTGGGCTAACTCAATATTTGGCTTACGTCCTGTTGCTACAAGTAAGTTATCATAAGAGTAGGACTTGCCATTTGCTAGAATTACAGCATTTTCTTCAACTCTATCTATGCTAACTCCTTCCAGTATAGTAATTCCAAGTTGCTCCATCTTTTCTCTAATAATGGAACGTGCTTCGTCATCTTCAGTTGCCAAAATTGTTGGTGCAACCTCTATTACTGTCACATCCACACCTAGTGGAGCCATAGCAAAAGCTAACTCAACGGAAATAATACCCCCACCAATGATAACCAAACGTTGAGGAAGTTCCTTTAAGTTGAAAAAGCTATCTGTTGTCAAATAGTCAACATCGTTAATACCAGAAATAGGAGGAATAAATGGATGACTCCCCGTCGCCAAAATAACAGACTTACCTGAGACTCTTTCACCATTAACTTGGAAGGTTTTATCAGAAATATAAGCTGCCTCACCTTCAATATAGGTGATCCCTAATTGTTTAAAACTTGATTGAATACCAGACTGTAGTGTTGCTACGACTTGATCTTTGCGAGCAACAAGTTTTTGAAAATCAAGATTATCATTTAAAATTGTTACTCCATACTGAGAGGCTTCTTTAGCAGCTAATAGCCAATGAGCATGTTGAAGATAGGCTTTGGATGGGATACAGCCAACGTTCAAACAAGTGCCACCTATGGAGTTTTTCTCAATGACAGTTACCTTTTTACCTAAACGGGCAGCTTCTTCAGCAGCAACATAACCGCCAGGACCTGCCCCTATAATGAGAATATCACATTGACTCAAAACAATACTCCTTTCTAGAATGGAAGTCGGCTGTTAGCCTAACCACTTCAAGTAGGACAAAAACTCGGAGATGTTTTTGAAAGCGTTTTCTATACTTTGATTATAAAACTAATACTTATGAAAATCAAGTAATTCACTGAAAATGTGATGTTTTGGTAGTGAAAATATTCACAAGTAATGCAAACGTTTGCCATTCCCTATTCGGGATGACGTCAGCACTTATACTTTGCTGATTTTTATAGACACTAGATAAATACAAATCTCCCCTAATCATTAAATAATTCTTCAAAATGTTATAAAAAACACTCTAGCGTCTATAGCTTGTATAAAACTATAGAAATTAGAGTGCTTTTACTATTAGAAAGAATATGTATATGGAGTTAAAAAGGAATTTGAATTAATCTAAAGAAAGTTGATTTTTCAACTGAATAATATTATAAGAATATCGATTTGTAGTTATTTTGAAAGTAATCTTATAAGTGAGTAATTAGGAGTAGAATATGACAACTCTATTTTTTTGTAGAGTAGCTTTTGTAGCTTTTATGTGAAAAATCAATTGGCTATTTAATTATTTATCGTCCTTTTTAATCATATTTTTCACACCTTCGATAGCGCCTTCGACAGCATCTTTGGCATCTTCGGCAACTTCTTTCACTTTTGAGACTGCTTTTTCAGCAGCACCCTCTTTTTCTGTTTTTTTATCACCAGTTAATTTTCCGACACCTTCTTTAAATGCGCCTTTAGCTTGGTTGAGTTTTTCTTCTACTGACATAATTTTATCCTCCTTTGGACATAAAGATTGTTAAATATGAACGCTCTTCAATAATACATTCAAATTTTTAAGTATAACAAGATAAGTTAAATTATAGCTTTTGTGTTGAAGTCGAGTCATAAACAGCTTGAACACCCTCACTAACGTTATCTTTATTTGCTGATAAACCATTAGCTAGTCCATGTTTACCACTTTTTAAATTTATCAGCACTAAGTTTGCTAGTTGATTGGAGTCTTCCTATCGAAATATTGAAAATTATTCTTTTTTTCCTAAGAAAAATGATACTACTGCAACAACAATAACTGCCCCTAAAATTGATGGAACTAAGGCCATTCCAGCTAGTCTAGGTCCCCAAGAACCGAAGAGTGACTGTCCAACAGATGAACCAATTAAACCTGCAAAGATATTGGCAATTATTCCCATGGAACCTCCCTTTTTAGTGATTCCACCAGCAATAAAACCTATAAAGCCTCCGACAATAATAGCCCAAAGCATAATGTCTCCCCCTTTCTAAATAGAGGAAAGTTAGATTGTTTGGAAAATCAAACCATCTAAAGAGTTACATTTTAGCTAAAACATTTTTTATATTAATCTTAACAATCATAAGATTAATGTTAGTATATACCTGTTAATAACAGTATAAGTTAATCAAATTGATAAGTCAATGAAAATGTTTGCGCTTACACAAAAATAGACATGAAAACCATCATTGCCCCTTGCAATCGCTTGCATAGTTTTACAATTTCGCTTATCTCATTTTTTTGTTAAAAATCTACACAGGCTTCTACTATTATTAGGGCTTCCTCTAAATGGATTGATTTATGAATAAAAAGTTTGATTAAACTGCTACATTCATATGATTGATTAGCATTTTAGCCACAAAAGAAAATAGCCCTAAGATGTTCGAGTGACGAAAGTAAAAATAAAATGTATAATTGAGACATGTAAACCCTTACACATTTTTCTTTAAATAGTAAGTATCTAACAAAATAGTATAAATAATACACCAAACACTACATCACTTTCAGTAGGAGTTTAAAATTAATATGGAGTAGTGAATTGATTACAAATTGAAAGTAGAATATAAAACACACCCAGGTAAAGAAGTTACAATAATAATGGCCAATGATTTAGATACGTCGTCAAAGAGTGAGCTTAAAAAGTTGACTATAGTAACAAAAAGGAAGTACTGTTATGGAAAAAGTTTTGAAGGATGGTAAACTTTATTCTCTAATAGAATTTAGGGACAAAATCTATGAGGATTTAGATTTATCAAAAAGTGACTTAACCACTTTATTGTGTGCGATATTGATTGCATCTATTGGTTTGAATATGAATTCTATTCCAACAATCATAGGGGCAATGTTGATTTCTCCATTGATGACACCTATCCTTGGAGTAGGTTTTGCGTTAGCAATATTAGATACAAAACTTCTCAAAAAATCGTTTAAAGTTCTTTTTATTCAAGTTGCAGTAAGCCTTTTAGCCTCTACACTTTATTTTTTACTTTCGCCCATTTCTTACGCAAGTACGGAAATTATTGCTAGAACTTCGCCCACAATTTGGGACGTTGTAATAGCATTCGTCGGTGGATTAGCCGGCATTATTGGAGCACGAAAGAAAGAAGCTAATAACATTGTTCCTGGTGTCGCCATTGCAACTGCTCTTATGCCACCCGTTTGTACCGTGGGGTATTCTATTGCCACAGGAAATCTTGAGTATATGATAGGGGCGTCATATTTGTTCTCCATTAACTGCAGTTTTATTATGATTGCTACATATATTGGCACTAATGTGATGATGGTTAATAATCCTTATGTTAAACATAATCGTAAAGCCTCTAAAATGCGAAAAATATTAATTCTAGTCTCGCTTGTTCTTATTATTCCAAGTTTAGCTTCTGCAACTACCTTAGTTAGAGATACGCTAATCAATGAGTCTATCAATAATTATCTATCTGATCAATTTGAAAACCATACTATTTTGAAAAAGAAATATAGTAAAGAAAACAATACACTAAAGCTAACCATTTCAGGTAAATATCTTTCAGAAGCTGAGTTACAAGGTATCATTAACAAACAAAATGAATATGGTTTGAAAAATATCTCGATTCAGGTTTCACAATTAACAAATGATAGATTAACTGAAAAAGAATTAGTCGACTACATCATTCAATATAAAAACGATGATGATCTTCAACAAATAGAAAAGGATAAGTAAAAAGAATCCCCAAATAACAACAAGTAATGTGAGATATTAATCTGATAAGCATAAGAAACCGTTGAAAAGTATTGTCACTAGTGGTCCATAGGAGAAATATCAATGAAAAAAGTAATGATAATTATTAATCCAACTTCTGGAGGAGAAACAGCATTAGATTATAAAGAGAGCTTGGAGAATAAGGCTAAAGAGTATTTTGATTATGTTGAAACTAAGATTACGCAAAAAGCCAAAGATGCAACTCAATTTGCTGAAAAAGCCTCTAAAGAAAAATATGATGCAGTAATTGTTTTTGGTGGAGACGGTACTGTAAATGAGGTTATTTCAGGGATTGCTGAAAAAAATCACATTCCAAAACTTGGGATTATTCCTGGTGGAACTGGTAATTTAATCACTAAGCTATTAGAAATCAACCAAAATATTGATCAAGCGATTGAAGAACTTGATTTCAATTTTACTAAAACCATTGATGTTGGAAAAGCTAATCAAAATTATTTTGGCTATATTTTTAGTGTTGGATCTTTACCAGAAGCTATTCATAACGTTGATATTGAAGATAAAACAAAGTACGGTATCTTTGCATATGCAATCAATACGATGAGGTCCGTTATGGAAGACGATGTATTTAATGTTCGTATTGAAAGCGAAAATGGCAATTATGAAGGTGAAGC
>NZ_KV791104.1:324416-413718 GCF_001807855.1 Streptococcus sp. HMSC10E12 | reverse complement strand
AAGGTGAAGCTAGTCAGGTCTTAGTTCTTCTATCTAATTACTATGCAGACAAAAAACTATTTGATGAAAATACAGATGGATATGGAAATATCTTGATTTTAAAAGATGCATCCATCATTTCTAAATTATCGACTATCCCAGATTTGTTAAAAGGGGATCTAGTAGGTAACGATAATATCGAATATATCAAAGCGCGTAATATTAGGATTTCTTCAGAGGTTGAGTTAGAGTCAGATGTTGATGGAGACAAATCGGATAATCTTCCAGTAGATATAAAAATACTAGGAAACCATATCGAAGTATTCTCAGGCACCAAAGTATAGTTTTTTCCCTTCTACTTCTCCAACAAAAAAGTTCTAAATGATATAAGTTACTGCATCAGCAACAATAATAGTCTTGTCCTTTTTGAAGTTAGGATATAAGTCAAAGGTAAGTCAATTACTTTTAATATATGGAGTTAAGGCGTTTTTTGATTCATGTCTAAAAACTTTTCGGAAGCATCAACTGTGATCGTAGTTTTCGAGCATAACAAAAAGTAGTGAAGAGATTCCATCGTCGGAATCTTCTTCACTACTTTTCTTCTCTCTTTCCTACTCAATCACCAATAGCAGCATTTCAGAGTTTCCACTCTTCAATCAACCAATCCGAAAGAGCATCATATCTTTCTTGGAGATGGTCATGATGACCGTAGGAGTCAAATGCTGAATAAGTGGACAAGCACTGTTTTTTGATGCATCCATGTACTTCTTTGGCAAAGCTAGGAGCCCTGACCAGTCTATTCTTATGATTAGCCCCTTCGGTCAAACCGTTACGTAAATAGACCGAGCAAGACTTATTAAGAAGCTGATGGGATTGGCAGTAATCTACAAAATCTGGATACCAAAAGGATCCACAAATGGAAAAGATAAAAGGCATCTTATCACTGCCATAAAGACTGGAAATAGCAGCCAGTCCACCCAGCGAGTAGCCTCCGTAAGCCATACGACTGTCATCCAATCGAAACTCCTCTTGGATGCTATTTAAAATATGGCCAAATAGATGGTCATGATAGCTAGCTAGCTTGCCACCAAAATCAGGACTTCCAGGTCTCAAAGCCTGAGCATACCAAGGTGTAAAATCATCTAAGCGATTCTTGGGCTCAAGGCCTATCAGGATAACAGAATTCGCTAGTTTTCCCAGATAATCCAGTTGTCCATCGTTCAGAAAAACAACTGGATAAGTCTTAGTAGCATCATAAGACTCAGGAAGGGCAATCGTCACTCGAATGCCATGGCAGACAAAGTCTTTATTTATTAACAAAGTCATTAACCTTCTCAAGAGAATCAATCACAGATGGACCGTAATCCATAAGCTCATCATAAGAAATAGTCATGATTTTCTTGTTTTTAACGGCTGGTACATTTTCAAGAACAGCGTTCTTTTCCATCTTGTCTGTAGCATCCTTGTCCATGGCCTTATTACGGTCACTAGTTACATAGATAATCAATTCTGGTTCCATAGACACGAGATTTTCCAGAGTCAAATCTGATGTTCCTGTCGCAACATTGGTATAGCCAAGCTGATTAAGCATACTTTCTTGAAGGGCAGATTTGTAAGTTCCAAAGGTCTCATCGTTGTAGGCACACATGATCAGAGCCTTCTTCAAGTCTTTGTCAGAAGACTTGTTTTTCTTTTTAACGGCGTCGATACGCTTTTGGAGTTGTCCTGCATACTTGTCTGCCTTGTCTTGAACGTTGAAAATGTCACCAATATTTTTAACATCTTCGATGATATTATTCAAATCTTGTTTGGTTGTTGAAACAGAAGCTTTTTGCGTATAGACGGGAATGTCGTTGCTGTTCCACGTGCTGATGGTTCCCATTGATTTGTCTGAGAACATCATGTTACGACCAATAAGGGCATCAGGTCCGTAAGCCAAGATGGCTTCTTGAGAGATGGTCTTCTTATCACCGACATGTGGGATTGAGGCAATGTCTTCCTTATATTTATCGGTTACTTCATTGTCAGGGTTAAGCATACCGACAATCTTGTCTTTTAAACCAAGCTCAATCAAGATTTCCGTTGATGAAAGGTTGTTTGTGATAACCTTTTCTGGTGCCTTTTTGAAGACTTGATCTAGCTCAGTTCCTTGATCGTCATAAGTTTTAACGGTCAAAGGATACTGGGTTTCTGAGTTAGTCTTTTTCACCGTTTCTTTTGCTGCTGATGACGATGATGTGCTGTTTTTATATGTAGAACTGCATGCTGTCAATGTGAGGACTGCTGCAGCGATTAATGCGATACCAAAAGTTTTCTTGTTCATAAGGCCTTCCTTTCCTAGGCTTATAAATACTGAATCATTGCCTGCTGGTCATCCGTCCAGGTAATACGACTCTGAACATCATAAACCGCCTGCAAGGATTGTGGGGTTACGGCATCCCTTGGGACACCTTGGGCAACAATCTCACCCCCTTTCATTAAGTAAATATAATCTGAGAAACGACAGGCCAATTGAATATCGTGGAGAACTGCGAGAACATTAATGCCGAGTTCCTTGACCAAGGCCAACATCTCCAACTGATACTTAATATCCAAATGGTTGGTAGGCTCATCCAATAAAAGGAGTTTGGGTTTCTGAGCCAAAGCACGCGCTAGGATAACTCTTTGTTTTTCGCCACCTGATAAGGACGAATAATAGCGTGTCTTCTTTTCAGACATGCCAACCTTGTCTAGGGCATCCTGGACGAGCAAGTGGTCCCGCTCCGATTCTTTTTGTAGAAAGGAAAGATGGGGCGTTCGGCCAAGCATGACAATTTCTTCCACCGTGCAATCAAATTGAAGGGTGTTAAACTGTGTCACAACGGCCATTTCTTTTGCAGTTTCCTTTAGGCTTACCTGATCTAGGCTTTTTCCATCAAGTAAAATCTGACCGCTATCTGGTTTCAACTGGCGATAAATGGTTTTTAGCAAGGTTGATTTCCCACTCCCATTTGGTCCTAGTATGGTCTGGAATTGTCCGCCTTCGACCTTTAGGGAGACTCCATTTAGGATTTTTTTCTCTCCAATCGAATAATGAATATCCTTACACTTTACATCCATAAGTCTAAACCACCTTCCTGCGATTTTTAGTCACAATATAAATAAAGAAAGGTGCGCCAACCAAGGCTGTAAAGATACCGATAGGTAACTCCGCATTTTTGACGAGGATTCTAGCCAAAACATCTGCCCAAACCACAAATAAGGAACCTAAGAGAGTTGCCACTGGAAAAAGCTTACGATAATTAGTCCCGACTAAACTTCTGGCAATATGAGGGGTAATCAAGCCCACAAAGCCAATAATACCACAACTAGCAACCAAGACTGCCGTTATGATCGCAACGATGGCGATATAAAGATACCAATAGAGTTTAAGTGGGATTCCTAAAGTCAAAGCTGCTTCATCTCCCATCATCATGGCATTGAAGACACGATACTGAGTTGAGAAAAAGAGAAAGGCCAAACCAACCACTACTGCTGGAAGCATCAAATCTGACCAAGATGTTCCTGTCAATGAACCCATGGTCCAAAACTTAATGGTCATAACACTGTCCGCTGTCGCTCCAATAGAGATTATAAAATTGGCAAAGGCAATAAAGAGGGCATTAACAACTGTTCCAGATAAAATCAAGCCAGATGTGGTTACTCTCCCCTGCATAGAGGCAATAATTAGGACAAGAACCGTCGCTAGGATAGCCCCCACAAAGGCACCCAAGCCTACCACAGCTTTAAGGCCTAAAATGATGGCCAAGGTTGCTCCAAAAGTTGCTCCTGCCGAGATTCCTAATATATAGGGCTCAGCAATAGGATTATTAACGGTTGACTGCATGACACTCCCAGACATGGAAAGGCCTGCACCGACTACTAGCCCTAGGATAACCCTAGGAACTCGCATATTCCAGATAATAGCTTCAAGTGGTTTGGCTATGCTTTGACTGGCAATCGGAAATCCCAATTTTCTGAGGATGACACCATAGGTATCACCTATATCTATAGTGACCGCTCCTAAGGACACTGCAACAAAAACTGACGTTACTACTAAAAATAGAAGCAAACAGAGCAGGCTTAGGTAGCGGGAAAAAACAAGGTGTTTTGTTTTTTTAAAAGGCATTAGCACCTCCTTTCCACCTGTAATGTCAGAAAATTTTGACAATACATTTTCTAGTATAACATGCCTCAAAAAGAAGGGCAAGGTCATTTGAGTATTACATAGAAAAAAGAGCAGTCACTTAACTACTCTTAGGATTTAACCTTCTCCAAACTGCTACTAGCAATTCTCATGGCAAGAAGAATTATCAACACCTTAATCACAAGTGATAGCCATACGCTCTCAGTTGATGACAGTTGCGATAAAGCATTGATCAACGCATGTGTCATCACACAAAGCCAAAGGCTTCTGGTCTTTGTATAAATAGCGGATAAGATGAAACAATTGCTTAATAAGCCTAGCAAAAATGGTAGCAAATGAACCGTGGCCATAGACCCATCAATATAAAAATAGAGTAAATGCCATAGTGACCAGGCTACAAAGGTACACAGCGTAGACACTAGATAGGTCAACTTTTCTTGCAAAGTAGGCTGGAAAAAATGGCGCCAACCAATTTCTTCGATTCCACCAAAGACGAGGGCTTTTACAAATAAAATTATGGGGAAATACCAAGTTGGAATAATCATTTCCCCACTAAAGACCTGTGGTAAAAAATCCAAACCTATAAAAATGAGGACTAAGAGATAGTTAAGAGGAGCTTGTTTGACTTGGAAAAAATCTCTGACAAGCTGTTTAAAACTGGAGTGATGATAGCGGATACTAATAATTGCTCCCCAAATGGCTGATGACAAGCCACCTAACATAAGGGTAAAGAGGCCAATTGGAGTCCCATAATCAACCCTAACTCCTCCTGCTCTTAGCAGCCAAACAAGGAGACTGACCAGTAAGATTTGTCCAAGGGTCCCTGCTAGATAAAGCAACAAGGCTTGTTTTCTTTTCATATCTTGCTTCCTTTTTCTTCCCTATTAAAACTTCCGCTTCACGATAACCTAGTCCATATCCACCCATTTGTCATTGTCCATGATAAAGGGTTTGGCTAGACCTGGTCCGGTATAGTCCTTGTACTTAGTTGTCAGATACTTGTAGCAATCTTTTTTGCTGGCAAATTTAATAGCTTGGTAGGGCTCTTCAAAGGTCAACTTTTCAACAAATAAGTAGCCATCCGTCGTAGGCACCAAGACTCCGACGTGACCGACAAAAAGGGAATCACCATCCAAATTATCGTGGACAACAACCGACAGCATGCGTGCCTTGTCATCAAAGGTGAACTGCTTATAGTAATCCTCCATATGCTTGGCGTGAACCTTGACATCTTGGGTAGCTTCAGTCTTGACCCTTGAAAAAAGAATGTCAAAGTTTGCCTGGTCCTTGGCATTAAAGAGCTTGCCCTTGTCAATGGCGTCCTTGTCTTGGAAAAGGAGCTCAGTATCACTTTTGACTTGAGGAATCTTGATTTTGCCTTTCAGTAGCGTGTAGGTGTTGATACGGCAGTTGGTACCGATAAAGTCACCATGCTTGGCTGTCCACAGGCTACTGATTTTTTCCACATCATAGTCTGTTTTGGTAAATGGCGCAAAACTCCCAGAAAGACCAACAGAACCCACAGTGTCATTGTAATCAGTGACGAGATTGATAAAGTTATCCACACTCTCCTCGTCCAAATGTTTCGAGAGAATGGAACGCACCTCATTAAGACTGGCCTTGCTATTAAGGTTGGAGTAGCTTGGTTTTTCCTCCTTTTTGTGGATATGTGCAAAAACTGCTAAACCGACAAGTAGCAGGCTAGAGATAGATAAAAGAATTAGCGTCTGTTTTTTCAAAGTTTTCATAGGCGCCTCCTTGGCTTCATTATACCAGATTTTGACAGCTACTTATTCTCAGAATACTTTTCCACAAGAAAAAGCCTTGTTGCCAAGGCTTTAGACTAAATACAAAGTCCTTTACTTGAGACTTTCCTTAGGTGATAACGGACGCCATGGAACTTCTTCGAAGTTCCATGGCTAATTTTGGAGCCTAAAGTCTCAAAAATTCCGAACGCCTGAAATACCAATGCTTCAGGCGTTTTTATCACGGCGTAAAGTCTCAGTATAGACTCACACCGTTTAAAGACTATGGAATGTTATCATTTTTTCTCTATTCTTTATTATTTCCAAAACAGTTGTTCAATTTTTATTATATTATCTACAACTTTTTCGGGACTTTCCGATAAATCATCATCAATCCAAAAAGAAATAATGGTTTCAAAAGATGCAGAGAAGGCTTTTATCACAATTTCATCTGAAATCTTCGTATTTTTCTTGATCTTTTCTCTAATCGTTTTGTTGCTATTTATTAAGTCGCAAATTAGTTGTTGAACCTTATCTTTAAATTGAACGTGAGGTGCTTTTGATATTGCTTTAAAATGTTTATAGTCATTTTTAATTAATAGTAGAGCCTTTAAAAGCATGTCCTCTTTATCTAAATTTCCTTGAGCTAAAATCTCCCAAAATCTTTGCATCGTCTCTGTTCCGATAGAGTATGCTAAATCATCCTTATCAAGAAAATGTTGATAAAATGTTCCCCTACTAACATTTGCTCTCTGAGTTATATTTCCAATGGTTATTTTTGAGTACTCCATTTCAAGTAGGAGGTCTATCAAAGCAGCCTTGATGTTAGTAACGCTATTAGTCTTTCTTTTCTTTGTCATTTTTTCCTTAATTAAACATATTGTTTGATGTTGTCATGGTCAATATATGGGTATTATTATATTCTTTTTATGTGAATTATAAAAGTTAAAAAAGACTGTTTTAGGTTCACGCAGATAATTGATGCATCATTAATCATTTAACAAAATAATTAATGAAGGGAATAGAATTTAATGACAAAATCAAGAAAAATTCTAGGATTTATAGGGCTAGTTTTAGCAATGTTTATGGGAGCTTTAGATGCAACGATTGTTAATATCGCCCTACCAAATATTATGGAAGACTTACATACAGGATTGACTGATACAAGTTGGGTAGCAGCAATCTATGTTTTAGCAATGTCTGTATTTATTATTACTGTTTCAAAACTCGCTGATATCTACGGTAGAAAATTGGTTATGCTAATTGGTGTAGTCATATTTGGTATTTTCTCATTCGCCTGCATGATGGCTGATTCATTATTACTCTTAATTATTTTTAGGTTCTTCCAAGGAATTGGAGGTGCCATATTAACTCCAATTGTTCTCCCCATGGGAATTGAACTATTGGGGAAAGAGAATACTAGCCGTATTACTGCTATTATGGGTGCCTTCAGTGCCTTAGCTGCAGCGGGAGGACCTGTAATTGGTGGTTTAATTGTCCATTGGACAACATATCATTGGATTTTCGGTATTAATGTTCCAATCGCCATCATTGCATTTTTGATGATCCTAGTAGGAACAAAAGAATCATATGATATAACAATTTCAAAGAATATTGACTGGCTAGGTATTATTTTTCTTACTTGTACTTTAGGTGGACTTATATTTGGTTTATTAGAAGGTCACGAGTATGGTTGGGGTTCACAAACCATCATAGCTAGTTTTATTATTAGTGTTGTTGGCCTATTTTTCCTTTTTTTAACCGAAAGAAGAGTAAAATCACCTATCATTGACTTAAAATTATTCAAGGAAAGTACATTTACATCTTCAAGTCTTATTTATATGATTTTTGGATTTGCGATTATCGTACCTTCATTGATCTTAAACTATTTCTTGCAAAATGTTCGCAACTATTCTGCTTTGCATTCAGCATATCTTATTATTCCTACTTCTTTAGCTATCGTAGTAGGTATGCCATTAGCAACTAAGATGTACCAAAAAATTAGTGCAAGATTGCTCATTAGTATCGGTTTAGTTATTACAGCAGGTGGATTATTTATGCTTAGTCTTGTTCAGTATAATACCTCACAAAGCATCATTGTTTGTTGTAATGTAATTATTGGTTTAGGACTAGGATTTATGGCAATGTCCTTAACATCATCAGTAAAATATTTACCAATTAATAAGGCTGGAATTGGGTCAGGTATCGTTAACGCTTCTAGATATGTTGGACAAGCCATTGGTATGGCTCTCCTCGTTACCATTTTAAATAATAATGTCAATTTTGCTAAAACACAAATTAAGGAAACAGCGTATAACCAAATTGAAAAACGGGTTTTATCAACAGACGTAAAAAAAGTTGCTAAGAAGAAAATTGAAAAAACTTTCGATACGACTAAGACTAGTAATAGTATTTCAACCAAACAAAGTAATATGGTCGATACAATCAAAACAGCTGCTCAAAGAACAGATAATCTTCCAGAACCTAAAAAGGGGAGCAATTATAGAAAGATTTATGATGCAAATCAGTTATTGATCAATGAAGTTGAAACTGTTAGTTCAAGTATCTCTAAGTTATCAAGCAGTTTAAAAACTATATCTGGAGGCCAAGCTAAAGTTGGTACAGCTATTAAATTATTAGCTCAAAAGGATGAATTATCATCTGCTCTTAAAGTAATTGTCAATGAAAAAAATGATCAGTTAAGCAGGGCATTTGATAATGTATTTATTATAGGAGCAATCGTTGTATTGATATGTACTCCGTCAGCTCTGATGACAGAAAAACGAAAAGTTGAATAACTAAATTATTTTATAGTAGGAAAAGCCAGTCTAAACTGTAGGCTGGCTCTTTTATATAATTAAATAGTAAATAAACAGATTCGAAACATAAAAAATCTTCTGAGTTTTTATTGCTCACTTGTATTGTCTTTTCAAGGTATTAAAAAATAGTTTTGTCTACGTAAAAATTTTTCCTTCTAGTCTCCCAAACCTTTACTTGTCATTCACAATATTGGCAAAGGCTTCTTGGATGTCCTTATTATTGGTCGGGTACATGTAGTACATGTTTTCAGGATTTCCCTGATTTTGCATGGAAACTAGGACCACTGGTTGGCCTTTATGGATGGTGAAATGGTAGAGAATCATGGCAGAACCTGAATACCCGTAGCTATCCACGATGAGATAGTCCGCTGTCCCTTTACCATCGTCGGAAAAGGCAACGTCTACTTTTTGTTGGTTGATCATTGGGGCATTTTGTTCTGTCTTTTCACCTACAATGATGCGGTTATTTTTAGCAAAAGACATGGCGCCAAAGAAATCATCACTTCCCTTAGGTGTTAGCCTTCTATAACTTTCTTGATTCATCTTGTGGCCAAACTCTACCATGTAACTAGCAAGCTTGGCTGCCTTGTCACTATTCCAAAGGGCTGTCGTATTGGTCTGGCTGGATTGACTGGACTGGCTCTTGCTTTTCACTCTATAATACGATGTGTAAACGACTCCTGGCCCATCAGATTCTGGAATTTGAACCAGACGATCTGTGTCTTTGACGGAATTGTCCGGAGATGGTGCCGCTTGATTGGCTGGCACAGGCACAAAAGGATTGACCCCGTGTCCTGGACCATTATCCGCAAAATAAAACATAGGCTGACCGTTGAAATCTTTAACGACAGTCTTGCCATCAGTACTTCCTGTCTCTTCAGATTTTGTGAGCCCTGACTTGGTAATGGTCACAACATGACCACCGTCAGAAACCCAGTCACCTTCGATACTTGAAAAATCGCCATTTCGAATGGCTTCCACATCCATAGCAGGTGTTTTGGCCTCCGATGAAGCACTCTGACTTTGAGAACTAGAACTTGAAGACGACTCAGAAGCTTTAGAACTCGATTGCTTGGACTTGTCTGAGGAAGACATTTGACCACTCTGACTACTTGACGAAGATACCGCAAGGGATGACGTCTGTTGCGCTTGTGAATGATGTGAATGCCAAGCAAAAATGGCACCACCACCAAGAAGCGTCATACAAGAAACCGCAAGGACTGACGCTACGACCTTATGAGTTACAACATACTGACTTAAGGTTTGCCAAAAGCCCTTCTTAGATGCCAACAATAAGCGCTCTACTTCTGCCCGATTGGCCAAGAGACTGCCATTTTTTATCGCCTCGTCAACCTCTATCATCTTTGGGCGACGTCCATAAATCTTTACAAAATAGGTTAACCATTCTTCTGCTTTCATCTCATCTCCTTTTTGAAGCGTAATACTTTCATTTTAGCATAAAACGGGGATTCTGGTTGACCAGTTAGAAAAGAAAAAAACTGCAAGCAAGTAGCCGCAGTTGGTATATAAACTTAGTCCTTATTCTGAGTATTGCCAAGTTTTTTAAAGTAGGTATAGCCCAGATAGAAAAAGAAAAGCGCTAAAAGAATGAAGAACCCCATGACGAGTTTGATCCCACCTAATTGATAGGCAATGTAAACAAAAGTATTAACCTTAAGCTGACCACCCGTTTTTTCCAATAGCGAGAGGCTCTGTGAGTAATAGTGACCAAGCCAAATAGCTCCTAACCCTAATAACGGATAAATAATGACACCCAAGACAGGGTTCTTTTTTAACAAATTATCTAACATACATCCCCCAATTTTTTAAATGTTATAGTAATAGCTTATCAAAGAATGGCTAGAAAGGCAAAGTGACTTTTCATGGTAAAAATTAAAAGGAACCAAGCCAAGAAACTGGTTCCATTGAAATCTAAAAGATGACACGTGTTCCATGAACTTGCTCAAGACCAGGTATGGCAAGAAATTGGTCACGATTAGCCACAGAGATACCACCACCGGCTAAAATCTCCAACTGACCGTCTGCTAGCTGAACCAATTCTGCATAACGTTTCAAGCGTAAGTCTAGAGCAGTCTCAGGAGTTCCAGCACGGGTGAGCAGACGCGTCACTCCATTTTCCTTGAGCCACTGGATAGCACTCGGCTGGTCTGCTTTAGGGATTTGGTCAAAGGCCATATGCATGGTGACCTCTAAGCCTCGACTAGCATCTAGCAAGGTCTTTAGAGCTTCTGTATCGAGTTGGTTTTCTGAAGTTAAAGCACCTAGTGCAAAGCCGTCAACACCCAATTCACGCGCACACTTGATATCTTCTAGCATGATAGCTAATTCCTGCTGGCTATAGACAAAGTCGCCCCCTCGTGGACGAATCATCACAATCACCTTAGCCTGATAATCCTTGGCCAACCCAACAGCCGCCTTTATGACACCATAAGAAGGTGTCGTGCCTCCAACAGCCAGATTATCACACAACTCCACGCGTTGAGCACCGGCTTGAAAAGCTTTTTCTAAGTAAGTCACATTCTCTGCACAAAATTCATATATTGGCATACTGAACCTCCAATTAGTTGTAATAGCAAGCAGATTGACTTTCAGTTTTTCTTTTGATAAACCCATAACACTATAGCAAATGATAGCAATTGCCATAGAAGGATTCTCACAATCTGCAAACTATCTGCTTCAGAATTTGAAACCACATGAACTAGATTTGAAGCAAGATTATTAAAAAAATGATCTCCTAACCCAAACCATAAGGAACCTGTCATTTTGTAGAGTAAGGACCATTTGATACTCATCATTCCCGCTAAGATAACATAGCCAATGCCCATGACGATGAGATTTACGAGTGACGATTCTCCTTGAAGATAATCTCTTAAGGGCATTACCAAGTGCCATATTCCAAATAGGAAGGCTATAAAGAATAGACTCTTGCGGTACGAAAGCCCTTCAAGAATTTTTGTGAAAAGGCCACGAAATATTCCTTCTTCCATCCAGACATTTATCAGGTTAAACAACACACTTGAGAGAATAAGTAAGATTCCTGCTTGAGATACTTTTTCGTTTGTTAAGGAAAAACCACTGGCGTAAAACGATAAGTGAACATTGCCATGAAGAAACAAGAGAACAATGCACTCAACTGTATATGCAAAGACGGAACACACTAAGCCAAAGAGTAGCCCCTTCCCTACACCACTCACTATTCCGTCAGGACTGAAACCAATATCTTTCCATCTTAAATTACAAATTGAAAGGACTCCCCACAGTAGAAAAATTCCAAAAAGCTTATGTAAAAAATTCTCAGATAAGAAGGTTTCATCCGTCCTAATATAGAAGTATTCAATTAGCCTTGCTACTGAGCAGATAACAAATATAATTGAACAACTTAAAATAGGTTTCTTTATTAGTTGATTTAGCATATCTTCCTTTCAAATAAGTCTATTATAAAAGTTAATTCAATATTTCACTCAGTCCAATTCCTTCTCTAGTTCTTTTAGAAAGGTGATTAAAAATTGATGGCGACTTTCTGCCATTTGTTTGGCAGTCTCCGTGTTCATTTCATCTTTTAAGAGGAGCAACTTGTCGTGGAAATGTTGGACGGTATCAGTAAGGGGTCTCCCTTTGTGGCCACCATAGGAAAAAGTTCGCGCAATTCCAACAGCTCCTATCGCATCCAGGCGGTCTGCATCCTGGACAATCTTGCCTTCTAACGATTCTGGATGTTTACCGCGATTTTTGCTGAAAGAAACAGCATTGATAACCCGACAAATCTGGTCGATTTGCTTTTTAGGAGCACCAATCTCTTCTAGAAACATGCGAGCATTCGCATTATTCTCTGTTTGAAACAATTTATAATCATCAGCATCGTGAAGAAGAGCTGACAAGCCCACTATCTCCAGATCACATGGACCTTCTGCTTGTGCGATTCTCATAGCATTGGTATAGACGCGAAGGGTATGCGCCACATCATGGCCATCCGCTCGATCAGCAAATAAGGTTTTAACATACTGCTTAGCAGCAAGAATTCGTTCTTCGATCATCGTTCTTGTCCTTTGTATAATCTGTGCACAGTTCTATCTATTCATTTGAACTAGTAATGGAGAGGTGCAGTTTACTTAAAAACCGCCTCTCAGCGATTACTACTTCCTCTTTTGTGGAAAAAGCGGGAGACCAAGTTTGGCAATCTTTTCCGCTGGGGTCTTCATGCCATCCTTGACCCATTTGGAAATCACTGAAACAATAGCCGAGCTCCAGAAGGAATTGAGGTAACTACCAGCACCATTTGATGAGCTACCATTTCGTTTTTCCAAAAAATCATAAACTGCCTTGGTCAATACCTGCTCAAAATTATAATCAATGGCAAGACTGATGATTTTGGCTTCTTTTTTGACTTCTTTAAGGAGATAAACCCAGACCTGATAGAGATCAGTCTTAAGATTATAGCCGTCCAAAGACTTAGTAATCTTTGCAATGCTAGACTCAAAAATAGATTTCAAAATCTCTTCCTTAGAACCATAATTGCGATAAAAGGCAGCACGAGATACACCCGCACGCTCAACCAGTTCCGATATGGTAATCTTTTTAAAGTCTTTTTTCTCCAACAATTGCAGGAGAGAAATTTCAATGGATTCTCGTGTAATTGCTTTGTTTTCTTGGTTAAATCGTTTGAGATTTTCCAAGGATTTCTCTGAGATTTTTCTTTCTGCCATAACATTCACTTTCTATCTGTCACACCTGATGAGATCTGCTTTGATAGCAAAGCACTTCATGATAAAATTGTAAAAGAAGACAAATAACTTGTCAATGTACATTATGCAGATATGAGGTGTAACCTATGAAATGGAAAATTATTGCGGATTCAGGCTGTGACTACCGTTCTTTGGACAATCTGGCACCAGATACGGAGTTTGTCAGTGTTCCTTTGACTATCCAAGTGGGCGAGACCATTTACAGGGATGATATCCAACTCAATATTGATCAAATGATGGAGGAAATGTATGCGACTACGACTGCTTCTAAGTCTGCCTGTCCGAGTCCTGATGATTATATGAAATCCTTTGAAGGAGCGGACAATATCGTCGTCGTGACGATCACTGGAACCCTTTCTGGTAGCTACAATAGTGCTGAAATCGCTAAGAAAATTTATCTGGAAGAGCGTCCTGATACTAAGATTCACGTGATTGATAGCCTGTCAGCTGGTGGTGAGGTCGACCTTATCGTTCGTAAACTCAATCACTTAGTCGCTGAAGGCCTTGATTTTGACCAAGTCGTTAATGCTATCACAAGCTACAAGTCTAAAACCAAGTTGCTCTTTGTCTTGGCAAAGGTCGATAATTTGGTGAAGAATGGTCGTCTAAGTAAACTAGTTGGCACCGTTGTTGGACTCCTCAATATCCGTATGGTCGGTGAAGCTAGTAAGACAGGTACTCTTGAGTTGCTTCAAAAAGCCAGAGGTCAAAAGAAAGCTATCAAAGCTGCCTTTGATGAACTCCTCAAGGCTGGTTATGCTGGAGGCCACATTACGATTGCCCACCGCAACAATGAAAAATTTATCGAGCAATTCTCTGAATTGGTTCGTGAAAAATTTGCCCAAGCAAGCATCGAAGTCCTTCCTACTTCTGGACTCTGTAGTTTTTATGCTGAAGAAGGCGGACTCCTTATGGGGTATGAAATTTAAGAAGACATTGAAAAGAGGCTGGACTACATGTTCGGTCTTTTAAAAATCAGATTATGCTATTTGATAATCAGCAGAATAGGATTTTAAAACTAAAAATTCTTTCTTGATAATCCAACGTAATCGCTTTCACCACCCACTTCATTTATGGTAAGATGGAAATGACGCATTAGTGTCATATTCTTATCAATTTAAATACCCTTATAAAACATGGAGATGCTTTATGAAACAGAAACATTCACATTTTCTAATCCCTGGGATCCTTCTTCTAGGGATTGTTTTGCGGGCCCCGTTCACAACCTTGTCTACGGTCTTATCAGACATTGCTTCTGGTCTAGGCGTTGAGGTCAGTTCTCTCGGTCTCTTGACAAGTCTGCCTCTCTTGACCTTTGCGATATTCTCTCCTTTTGCGGCTAGCTGGGCCAAACGCTTTGGTATTGAAAGACTCTTCCTCGGTGTTTTAATTGTGATGACACTTGGTTCTGCTTTGCGTACCTTCAATCTTCCCCTCCTTTATGTGGGGACGCTTTTAGTCGGAGCTGGGATTGCCTTTATCAACGTCCTTCTCCCAAGCCTCATCCAAGCTAATGAGCCAAATCAGTTAGGATTCTTAACCACACTCTACATTACAGCCATGGGCTTGTCCACAGCTGTGGCTTCATCGGTAGCCGTTCCAATCACTAAGGCAACCTCATGGCAAGGCTTGGTCTGGGTATTGACAGCAGTCTGTGCCCTGGCTCTTGTAGTTTGGCTTCCTAATGTCCGTCACAATCATTACTTAGAACAAGAAACTTCTACCAGCGAAAATTCAGGCAGTTGGTATAAGAGTGGCAAAGTCTGGGCCATCATGATTTTCGGTGGATTACAGTCACTCTTCTTCTATACCACTATCACTTGGCTTCCAACCATGGCTACACAAGCCGGTGTCGGCGAAGCCAATGCCGGAATTCTAGCTTCCGTTTTCACACTGACGAGTATTCCATTCTCTATGATTGTTCCTAGCCTAATCACGAAACTTTCTGATCGCAACCGCCATTTGATGCTAGTGGCTACCGTCCTAGCAGGACTTATCGGAGTGGCTATGCTTCTAGTCAATACAAACAGCTTTGTGTATTGGTTGGTCCTTAACCTCCTAATCGGAAGTTCTGCTAGCGTCCTATTCCCTTACATGATGGTTTCCTTTTCAATGAAGGCTAGCACGCCTGAAAAAACAGCCCAACTATCAGGTTTAGCCCAAACCGGAGGCTATATCTTTGCAGCCCTTGGTCCAGTCTTGTTCGGTTCAAGCAAACAACTCTTTAACTCTTGGACCCCTGCTGTTTTAATTCTTCTTGTCTTGACCATAATCATGGGAATTGCCCTTTACAAAGTTGAAAAAACAGACCTTATTTTGTAAGAGAAAAACTAATAAAAGAAAATGCCCCACAAGTTGTAGCTTGTGGGGTGTTATTTTGCGTGCGGCGAATGAATGTAACTTTTAAATACAAAGGTCGAAGTATTCGTATTTGTCTTTCGACAAGTTCCCTTAACCACAGAACCCTATTTCTCTAGCCAAAAGAACGCTTGGTTTAACATCTCTTTTGCTTGTCCAAGCATACACGGTCCATGAGAAATAATAATATTCTTAGGTTCCCATTTCTTTATTTTGTGATAACTCCTCAAAGCTTGTTTTTTGCCAAATAAGAAACTTATTCTTAAATCTCTTGGTGTTTTACCATTTGGATGGTGATTATCACCTATTTTAAAAAGTAGCTTTTCAAAAAGCGATAATTTCTCAGTTTCTATGTTTTCAATAAGATCCGTTAAAATCAAAGTTGAACTTTCAGTATGGAAAAAAACAACCTCTTTCACATAAAAACTTCCCTCAAATGTTGTAAAAAGAATTTCTTCGTTCCAATTGGCCTTGCTTAATTCTTGACCATAATCCAAACTCATTCCCGATTTTCTGGCACGCTTTTGAACACCACTAGCTAGCCAAACTTTTGCTTCAGGAAATAGTTGATGCCATTCATCTATATAACTATAATGTAAGACATTGGGTGCAATAAGGTGTTTTACCTCACCCAATTTCTTGATTTCAAAAAGTAAATTGTCATTAGGCTTAGTCGGTGAATGCACCCAAAGACCACCATTCTGTAGACGGATAACTGTCATTCTAGTTGAAAAAGGCACTTTGAAGAATTTGAAATCCATCAGTACTTCTTCCCCATCCACAATCCATAGGTTATCTGCTATCTTTTTTAAGGAATTGAGGGGAGTATATTTTTTGACTTCCATGAAACTCTGCTTTCTAAATTAATAAAGTATAATCAATCGTTATTCTCCAAAAATGGAACAACCAACTTAATCCACTCTTGAGGTAGATAGGCTGATAAATAGCCGTGGTTATAACCCTTTGCTTCATACAAGATAGTGTCGGGGTGCAACTGTTGAAATAATCTAGCTGATTCCTTAACACATTTCAATTCTTTTTCACCATAAATATAGAGAACCTGCGCCTTACTTTTAGAAATCCTACTCTTCAACTTATAATGCTCCATATAAGTTTTATAGATGGTCACTAATGCTTTGATAGGTGTCCTTGGCATATCCTCCATATAATAATTTTTTATCTCGTCTGGGTAAGCTAATCTAGGATAGCATTTATTCATAATACTTAACTGAAGTTTGCAAGAGAATTTATTGAACATCAGTTTACCAAATAGAGACACTAGAAAGATGCTGATTTTAGCTAACCTTGGTTGAGGAATACAGAGGCTTCCATCTATGATGGCCTTCTCAGCAATTTCACTGTCTAAAGACAAAAGCTCCATGGAAATTTGACCACCAAGTGAAACACCACCAATCGCAAACAATTTCCCACCACAGTTTGATTTGATATAGTCTAGAATCTCCAAAGCAGAATCTTCAGTAGAAACATAATCAAGTTTGTATTCTTCACCATGACCATTGAGTGTTGGTAAAATGACATGGTAATTATGAGACAGGAGACGAGCTTGTCTAAGATAATTCCACCATGAACTTCCGCCACCGTGTATCAATAAAATGGGAGGCAAATTTTTATCACCAAATTCATGAAATTTCATATTTGATACCCTTCCAAATGTCTCATATTGCCAATACCATACTTGTCTTGAAAGTCTATGTCCATCCGACTCTTAAATCTACTTATAGAAAATCTTCACCCAATCTTGTTTTGCACTTAGAATACGAGCAACAAATACTGTATGATTCTCAATATAATAAAATGCGAGATAGTTCTCTATTGGCATATAACGATAGGTTTTCCCATCGTCAGTCATTTCACCGTAACCTCTACTAGACACAAGTGGACATGCTTCTGGAAATATTTCTAAGGTTTCAAGAGCAGTCAATATCAAATCGACTTTCCCATCCGCAGATTGTTGGCTATAAAAATTCATAACGATATAGTCGTGAATTTCTCGTATATCCTGCTTAGCTCGATCCGCAAGAAAAACCTGATAGCGTTTCAACTTAGTCAAGACCAAATTCCTTTCTCACATCTGCTACAGAAGTGACTTTACCTTGCGCAATTTCCTGATGCCCGATTAAAATTTCCTTCTTTAAATCCTCAAAAGCCACTTGATACTGCGTATCCTGCACATCACTAGAAACAAATTCTCTTGCATCAACTGTCCTATTGGCAATTTTTCTAAGTGCTGCATTGAGAACATCTGATACCGTAATTTTTTCGTCTGCTAAGATGTCTTTCGTTTTTTGGTAAAATACCGAATCTGCTCGAAAATTTACCGCTTGTGTCTTTGCCATACTAAAAACTCCTTTTGTAAATACATTTTGTATATACATTCTAACATATAAAAGAAAAAGTATTCAACTAAAAATAAAAATGACTTACAATAAAAAGCCCTGCAATCAAGGCTTTTCCCTCTACATATTTTCTAGGCTCGTACAAGCAGTGATACCGTCTCCACATGTTGTACTAGAAAATATCTATATTATAGAACAAAATTTTTGTTCTTTACTCAATTAGATAACAATTTCAGTTCAGTACAATTTTGGTAAGGTATATTCTATTGATTTATAGGACGAATCGATACATCTCCGAGTCCAAAAGAAAAAGAGTCAAAGATATCCTGATAGTCGAATGGAACTAGTTGCCCTGTTTGTCTCATAACAGCAAAGTCAACGCCTACCTAATTCACGAATGAGACAAGGGCACAATGTAAAGTCGTTTTTCTCAATGATAAGAGCCAGAGTCCAAAAAAGGGAATTCGCTCCTCCTTTGTGAAGGACTGCTTATACAAGTTGCTGATGATTTCCCAGTGTTTAAAAGGATTAAATTTAATTTGTTTTAAGGTCATAAATTTCTCCTTAATTCCACCATCTAGCAAAATAGAAGTCTTTTTAAATATAACTCACGCCACGCCTTCGCAACGTTCTTTAGTTTAACGGTTGAATCTCTTCTTTGACATATCCTTCTACATCTTCAATCTCTACAAACAGCGGGTCTAAGTGACACAAGAAGTGCCAATCTTCAGCGCCACGTTTTCTGTAGAGAATCGCTTCGCCGTCTTCGCTTCCGAAAAAGCTTCTGTCGGCTTCATATCCACAGCGTTCTAAGAAGTCTTTTGCCTTGCGATAGTTCGCTTCTCTTGCTTCGACATAGGCTTTCACTTCATCGTTGTTAACGACATACGCGTCGATTTTTGAATATCCTTCGATCACTTTATCGTTTTTAACGGATAGATTCGAAATTTCTTTCCAAATAATGTCCACATTTTCTTCAGAATTAAACAAAAATCTAGATAAAGGGACAATATTTCCATTAAAGACAATTTCCATATAATCCGACAAGTATTTTGGGTTCACATACTCCACTTCAAACCCATCTTCTGTTTCTAAAGTATACCCAGGGATTTGAGCTACAAACGCTCTCCCCTCTTCTAAAGAGTCAAACGTGACTAAATCCTTTTGATAATCACCTTGATAAAATTCCAATATAACCATCGATAACCCTCCATTTAAACTTTACAGCGAGCGCTACACAAATTTATTTTTCAGATCTTACAAGCAGTGATACTGCCTCGACATGAAACGACTGATCGCTGAGTCTATCAAGTGAAGCTGTCTGTATGTGGAAACATGTCTATAAAGCTTTTAACAATATCATAAGGTAATCGTTAAAAGGTATTACCTCGCACAAACAGTGATTTACTTAAACGAAATCCACTCTTCCTTTGAGAGACAGGTTATATGTTCTGTACGAAGAACACCTTCCCATGCACACGGAACGTTCTCTTTTGTATGACGATAACGGAACCCGCATTTTTCCTGAACTCTCTGCGACTTTGTATTGCCGTCAAAATAACCGCACCATAATTTCTCCAGATTCAGGTCATCAAATCCATGTCTCATCATCTCACGAACTGCTTCTGGTATCAGGCCTTGACCCCAATAGGGAACTCCTATCCAGTAACCAATCTCCGCCTCAGTATCCGGAATCCCTTTATCACTTGCAGAGCCAATCATCAGTCCTATGCTACCCACTGGCTGCATCGTTTCTTTTAAAACAATGGCGTATGTCTCAGGTGCTGAAAGATAACTTTTTATAATCTCCCTACTATTTTCAACGCTTGTATGTACTGGCCAACCTGCAATCGGACCCACCTCGGGATTACTGGCATATTGAAATAAATCATTGGCGTCTTTTTCTTCCCATGGGCGAAGAATCAATCTTTCCGTTTCTAAAATCATTTTTCTCTCCTTAAATTCCAACTGTTTATACAATCATTTCAAATGAAGGATTTTTCATGATTTGACTCTTTGTATCAACGCTATACACTCCACATGTGCTGAGAGCTTTCTTCTATACTAATAGACGAAAGGGTGTGAAAATGATTTTTAAATGATACTGTGGAACGGAACAGTAGCCCTAGTATTGACTACTGTCGTTTCTATTCATATTGGCTATTCTAGGACTGAGATGAAAAAATCTATAAATGCTCAGAATAAAATTGAACCCGCAAATCTCCCCAAAACAATGGTGAGTCATGTACTTGTATTATTCCGAAAAAATACACCTCTGGTGCAGTGAGACAAATTGGTGTATCTTATAGTGGCTTCGTAGATGAAAGCTATACTCTACTATCACTCTTTGATGATGTAGAACAAATTGAAAAAGATAATAGACTTCAGACAGCTATTGATGTTGTCAGAGAACAGTTTGGTTTTTTAGCCATACAAAAAGGAACCGTCCTAACTGAAGGTTCCAGAAATATTGAACGCAGTAAACTTATCGGTGGTCATTCCGCGGGTGGATTGGAGGGATTAAAATGAAACAAGAAAAAAATACAGTACAATTTTCAGAAATCCGTAGCAAAGGATGTAATGATATTGAAATGCTTGAAAGATTTTTACATGGAATCGTTGAAACAGCAACTTCAAAACTTCGTCAGAGAAAACTCAAAACAACTGAAATATCGATACGACTAGTACATGCTAAATCTGAAAACCGATTACCATTGGAATTTACATTTAGCATTAAGCCAACAAGCTCATCTGTGATAATCTATACTGAGGTAATCAATCGCTTTAAAGAATGTTACACAGGTGGGGGAATTCAAGGTTTTACGATTCAATTTGATAAAAATACCCTTGCCTCTGCATAGAAAGGATTTGATATGATTGACCGTTCATATTTACCATTTCAATCAGCAAGAGAGTACCAGGATACAAAGATGCAAAAATGGATGGGCTTTTTCCTATCTGAACATGCATCAGCACTCTCTGATGATACAAACAAAGTAACGTACATGTCTGACTTATCACTAGAGAAGAAATTATTACTCCTCAGTCAAGTATACGCCGGGCAGCTACGCACACGCATTCAAGTGATTGAAAAAAACAAGCGTGTTTCCTACACTGGAACAATACCAAGTCTGACCAAAGATTTCATTTTGATAAAAACTACAACAGGTCACATCAATTTGAAATTAAAAGACATTATTAGTATTGAACTTGTCGAGGAGGTGCTCTATGAATCAGCTTGAGTTTCAGCGTAATCACCTACAAATGGACTATTATAGCGAGAGCTACCAAGATTTTGAACGTGACTTCTACCGCTACTCTAACATGAATATTCCATTGACCTTCCTAACTGATGATATCCTAAAAACAATGGCGACTTCACGTAAGAATTACTTTGTCCTCAATAAGGAAAAGTCCAGAGATAACCGCGATCACTTCTTCATATTTGAAGTAAGTACCGTAGATGAGAATCCGCTAATCTATCATTATACATATAAGAAAACTACAATATATTTAGCAGAAAAATAGGAGCAGTTCAATTGACTGTTCCTATTTTTAATATTCATAAAATCTAAAGTCTTTATACTCTTTAACAATGGAGTCGCCAACCAGAACAGACTATACTGACCAGCGACTACCTTAAATTTAATGTTTCAGATTTATTTTCTTATCTCTAATTTCATAAACTACATCTGCTACATTTTCGAGTAATCGTTTATCGTGGGTGATAAACACGATAGTTCCGGTGTACTCCTTCATTAGTATTTCCAAAGCCTCTAAACTTGGTATGTCAAGGAAGTTACTGGGTTCATCCATTATTAGGATGTTATATCTACCCATGAGCATTTTAGCAAGCAACAATTTTATAATTTCTCCACCGCTTAAAACAGATAAACTTTTTCCAATATCGTTCTGTTTGAACCCCATAGATGCTAGCACTGAACGAATTTCTGATATATTGTAGTCACAATCCTTCTGCATAAACTCCATAACATTCTGATTACTGTTGTACTTGTAACCATTCTGTGCAAAGTAACCTATTTTTGCCTTAGGCGAAATAGAAATTCCTTCTTCATGGTTTAAGATCATTTGGATTAAAGTTGTTTTTCCGATTCCATTACCACCAGTTAACGCCACTTTTGCTCCTAACGGAATTTGAAAAGATGCATTTTCAAACAGAGCCTTATCCCCAAATACTTTATTAATTTCTGCACCGACTATAGGGTATGGATTATGGAGCTCCAATGCTTTACTTTGCCTGAAACGAATTCTGCGAATGCCTTCCGGAGCTTCTACTTTTCCTAAGGCCGCAATCCTGTGCTCTAGGGTTTTAGCAGCATTATACATCTTTTTTTCCTTACTTCCTATTGATTTTTGATGAGCTAAACGCCCTCCGTCTTCAGTACTTTTTTTCTTTGAAGAACCTTTTGCCTTCTGTTCTATTTTACGAGCCTGTTTTCGCTTTTCCTCCGCAGCCCTTTCCAATCGGGCACGTTCCGCAATAAATTGTTCGTATTCTGCAGCTTGGCTCTTACGTTCTTCCTCTTTCTGACGAAGATAATCAGAATAGTTTCCCCAATACTCAGTGATTTTGCCATCTTTCAGTTCCCATATTTTATCTACTATTTCATCAAGAAAATAGCGGTCATGGCTAATAACTAACAGTGCACCTGTAAAATATTTTAGCTGTCCTATTAGAAAATCAATTCCTTCACGGTCTAAATGGCTCGTAGGTTCATCCGCTAAAATACCATGAACCTGTGCCGATAAGGCCTGTGCTATTTTAAGCCTTGTTTCTTCACCACCGCTCATAGTCTGTATATTTAATTGCTCAACACCTAGCTTGCCTACAAGTGCAAAATCTTTTTCCTCCTGCAGAGTTACTTCGTCCAACTGGGGAATATAGGCAAGTTCACCCAGACGATTCATTTTACATCCTGGGGGAGTTAATTCTCCTAAAAGTACCCTGAGTAAAGTGCTTTTTCCAGCACCATTTGCTCCTACTAAACCAATACGGTCATAATCATATACTTCTAATTCATTTATATCTAAAACATCGCGTCCTTTGAATTCCACACGAATGTCTTTTGCTTTTAATATTAATTCCATAACATTTCCTCCTGTCTATAATCGCATGCTTTCATTTGCTTGTATGCAGGGAAAACCCTGCGATTTTAGCAGGAAGAGTTACATGAAAATAAGATACATAAATATTCCTCCAATATTGTTTATTTTAAATCTAATTTTCTAACCTCAGTTATCATTTGGCAAACTATAGCAATGCCAATAATTAAAATACCTGATAGTAAAAACCAATGATTTACACCGATTTTATCAGCAAAGAATCCAGAAAGAATTAACCCAATTGGCATAGCAAGTGACATGATACTTCCGATCAAAGAAAATACACGTCCTAAATATTCAGGCTTAATTTTCTCCTGAAAAAGAGCTGTTTGCACACCGCTATAAAATGGCACCGAAAGCCCCATTATTGCACAGCAAACTACGAATATTACAAATCCATTTGGAGGAAGTATTCCCGAAACGGCTAAACTGGTCCCCATTATAAAAAATGAACTTGTTATTAGTAATACATGCTTTTCGAAGCCCCCTAATCTTCCTAATAATAAGCCTCCTGCTAGCATCCCAAATGCAAAGGAAATTTCCGTAATAGAAATATGCACAGGCGTTCCATTAAAGTGTTCCATGCTTATTAAAGGAAATAGTGCATTGATTGGCATATAAACAAAAGTATATAGTGTTCCTAAGAGTAATAAGGCAAACAATCCTTTGTTTTGTCTCAGAACCACAACTCCTTCTTTCATCTCCCTTATGAAATTTGGTTCTAAACTTTGCACTTGATTACCCAGCTTAGGTATACGTACAATTGCTACCGTAATAGATGCAATCACAGCACCCAATACGTCGATGGCAATAATAGCATTTAAATCCCAAACGGAGTATAAGAGTGCTGCAACTGCCGGACTAACAATATAGCTTATAGACTGCAAAGACTGACTATAGCCTGCGCATTTCGTTAGCTGTTCTTCTGGTACTAAAAGTGGTGTAACCGCATTGAGTGCTGGGGTATGAAAAGCTGTTCCAATGCTACGGATAAACAATACTATCATAATCATCCAGACAGGTAGCTCCATACAGAATGCAACAATAGCAAGCACTGCACCAGCTGCTGCGATAATTAAATCGGCACCAATCATTATCTTCTTCCTATCATGACGATCCACTAGCACACCAATGGCAGGTCCCAAAATCGCATAGGGTAAAAAACCTACTAATGAAGCCATAGACAAGACCATCGCAGATCCTGTTTTTTCTGTAAGGTAAAAAATAATCGCCATTTGCAGGATGGCACTAGTGATTAATGATACTGCTTGCCCTGCCCATATTGCATAAAATTTTCGTTTCCAATTGTTGTATTTTTCCATTTATATTATCTCCTGCATATTATTTTGCTTGAATTTCTATTTTGAATAGCATTCTAGGCAATAAAAAATGCAGGCCAAACCCCACAATGTGGCTTTTGGTCTGCATACATACAATTTGGAAACATTCATATTAAAGACATAGTTAAATAAAGGTATAGTTAAATAACCAATATCCTCACCGTAACTAATGAATGCTCAATATCGTATAAATAAGCACAACAAAAAAGCCTATCATCGGGTATAGATTCTGCTTTTTTTATTGCCAGCTTATCTTAAACGCATTGAGGCTGTCATAGTTTCGGTTCCTCCTACATCTTTGTTTATATCAATTTATAGTATAACACAACAAGATGATATGTTCAATATAAAAGTTATGGAATGAGACTCATACTTCCAATTCGATGCCAGATTTAAAGGATATGACGAAGTTTTCTTCATAGACTGTAACGCTCTGGATTATCTTCCTTAGTAGCAAGCGATTAGCTTTCACAAAATCTTCTGTTTGTAGTTTTAAAAATTCATCAGGATTTTCTAACTCAACCTCAAAATATTTCATTTTACATTCCCTCATTTCATTTATTGATAAATTGAGTTTGCAAAAAAGAGTGGACAATTTTTGTCTACTCTTAACCTTTAAAATAGTTTTTTTTAATCGATTTGAAGTTGCCTAAATTATTACTTATTCGGTAAAATGAAGTATTGCTTTCAACAGATTTCCTTCAACTACACTTCACTTGATTCAAACAAGGTGGGTACATTTCTATTCCCACAAACTCCTTGTCAATGGAAACAAACACGTACCCACAGGGTAAATGGAAATAGAAACTGATAATTTCTAGCTATCACTTCTACTCATTCCAAAAATTTTCTCACTCTGATACTTACCCACCATAAAGCAAAAAGCCTTGCAATCAAGGCTTTCATTATCCCTTTCGTTCAAAGGTTTCTAAGCTTTTACGAGCAGAGCGACACACTCAGCGGTTCGCTATCTCCGTTCTGTCTGCGTGCTAGCACTTGTCAATCACGGACAGCTATCGCATGGGCGGAAGTAAATGCTAATCTTCGTCGTTTTACTCCTTGACTAGCAAACTTACCGCCTCAACATGCGCAGTCATTGGAAACATATCCACATCCTTAGCATTTCCCGTCTTCGAAATAAGTAAGTGTCTTAAACAGTTTAATATTCAGTTAGACAAACTGGGATTTAGAAAGATCTCCGCAAATAAACCATGTCTACCAACTGAATGCCACCTTCATATATTGGATGGTCATAATTGTCTGTAAAGAAGTTCGGGGCGATATGTGATCGCACAAACCCACACTTTTCATAAAACGGAATCGTCATTGGACTATCGCCCGTTCCTACCTGCAGAGTAGAATACTCTTCTCTGTATTTCGTGATAATAAAATCAATCATGGCTTTCGCGTAACCTTTGCCTTGATATTCCGGCACTGTCGCAATATTCTTAATTTCAAGTACGCCATTTCCCACATCGATTACAACACACTCACATTTAATACCATTATCATCAAGTACATACATTTTACCCTTATCAATATAACGGTCTATCATATCCTCCTGCTCATCTGCCAATAATAGCAACTCAATATAATTTTTCCTGTTTTCCATAACCTCTAGTATTTCCATCAACAACCCACTTCTTAAAATATTTATTGTTATTATTGTTTCGCAAATAATTTATAAACTCGATTTTAGCATCCCACGGGTTCAATGATTTGTAATCAAATCCAATGATTTCAAAGCTGTCATCAAAAATTGTTTATAGTGATTAGCTTCTTCTGCATTACCACCCTTACCATGAACATATATAACGGCATTTTTCATTCAAATCCTCTCCACAAATTCGAATTTGATTATTTCTTTTTCTTCGGTTTTGGTGCAGGTAACTCATCATAAATTGAATTGAATAAGCCGGTTAAAAATTCTTTGTTGTCAACATCATCTACCAATAGCATTTCCTTTGCTCCATCATACGGCAACTCATATTTTGCATTTGGCATATATGCTATTGCAGATTTAACAGGCTTCACTAAAAACCTATCATCATAAATCCCACCAACAATTTTCCCGCGATAATAAATAATATATTCACCCATCATTGCTTTATATGTTATTTCTTCCAACTCAGATAGTTGTTCTAAAATGAAATCTAAATACTCTTTACTTGAAGCCATAATCTATACCTCCAAAATTTGCATTTGTCTACACCGTTTTAATACTTATATTAGATTAATATGTTGGGCATTCCTTTTGCACTAGCACGCAGCTAATCACACTTCACCTTACTCGTTTTCTTGGGTGTACAATTCATGGGCCGAACATCTATTTCTACTTCGCTGATGCCTCAGCTCTCACAAGCAATGCCACACACTCAACGTGTGGTAATATTCTGCTTTTATACTAATAAACAAAAGGCAATGAAAATCATTTTAAAATGATACTGTAGAATGGAAAGATTATCACCACTTCCAAAAGAAACGACATCCATTCTATAATTTAAATTCCTTTTCTTTACTAATTCTATTACTCGCCAATATAGTATAAATTAAATAACCAATAAAAATAAAAAAGCAACCAGTCTTACAACTTACTACTTTTCATATGATAATTTACAAATGTCTTTCCAGCCACTCGATCTTTTTAAAATCCTTATTGTTATTGTGATCATTTCGATAGGAGTCTTGAGAAGAAGCTTTGTAAATACTTAGATACTGCTCCAGACTTGGAAGACGAAAAGTGATGCCTTCAATCTGAATAAGCTCTATATCCGATTCCGAAACTCCTGCAAAATCAGATAAGGTATCGATACTTCCAAATTCAACACTCACTCTATCCTTTTGGAATTCATGCTCATGAATATCTATTAAGACGTAGCCTAAGTCTTTCATCACTTTCATTATCTTGTCCCAGTCATAAATTCTGAGATGATCAGGTGCTTCCCAACCTCTAGGGTCACCAGGCACATGAATGTCAATGTCAGACGGCCCCCAATTTTCTTTCGTTCTAAACTCCAATCCCAAAGAACCCATCAGTGTCGGTGTAATTCCGACTCGATTTAAATGGAAACAAATGGTTTTAAATTCTTTAAATAAGATACTCATGTTTATTCTGAACCTTTCATCTAAATGTTCGTTATTTCTACTTTATTACCTTGAACAAAATCATTTTCATTTTCTAGTATATCCAGTTATTTTAGATACAAATTCTTTTCCTTCTTTTAAGGACCCAAATGCGACTAGATCTTTATAAGAAGGATTTTGATACAATTCCAGCATATACATCTTTCATTCTTCCAATATTTGAAAAACTAACCGATATTCTATGCAACTTACAACCTAATTATCTGTCCTTAGTATACACATATATTTCATAACGAAGATAATTAAGTTTGGTTTATCCAGGATCTACATCTATAGAAGTTATTTTGTAACCATCCTTATTGTATAAAAATTTTAATTGTAGGGTTAAATCTACTAATTCAGAATTAGAGGTCATCTGATATTCAACAGCAAAACCAGTTTGATCATTAAATTCATAAACTTGTAGTTGAGAATACTCATAATTCGGATGGAAATTACATTCTACACCATATTCATCAATTTTATCAAAATCGTTTAATTGTAATGAATCGTCAATATATTCAAGCAACTCTCTTAAATCATCAACTTCTGAACCATCAACACTATCCATAATATCTCTATAACTATTTAGATGAATTGCTCTTAAAATCTTTTTTAGTACTTCAATTACTTTTTCTTCATTTTGGTAGTTCTCTTTGTACTCAAAATCATCGAATATTCCCATGATAATACTTCCTTTTCTAGTAGTTAATTTTAAAGCTTTTAAAGCTTATGTATAGTAAAAATGTTTCTCTAACAAGCTGACACACTCGGCAGTTCGGAATTACCGTATCATTTCGTCGGTTTCCCTCCTCACTCTACGAATCCTATCCCATGGGCGGAGCATCTACTTCTACTTCGCTGATGCCTCAGCTCGTACAAGCAGTGATACCGCCTCAACATGATGCGTTTGTGGACTCAAAAGGTTCAGTGAACCTTTTGAGGATTAGCTACGTTTCACTAACAAACTTACACACTCCACGTGTGGAGTTAGTCAACATCTATATTATATAACGAAAGTGATAGAGTTGTTGTTTAAAATTAAACTTTAGAATGAAAATATTTAAAAAAAGTAGATCACTTTTAGAAGTGTCCTACTTGTATTATTTTTATTTAAAAAGGGATAAATCCTTAACAAAAGGGGTGTACTCCCGCGCCTTCGGGAAGGAAAAAAAGAAATGGCGCAAAATCAAGGTTTTATTTTTGAAATTTACCAGAAAATACCCTTAATGAAAGTAACGTAGTTCTTGTTGATGGTCATAGTGTGTTCTATTGATGCACGTTCAACGGTTACTAGATTTAGGTTAAAATCGTTAAAGCCCATATCATAGTTTAAAAAAGCGATTATACAAAAACTTGTATATCGCTCTGTTTGTTCACTTACTTTGACAAAGTGGAGGTATCTATCCTCAAGGTCCTCAATGCATTCCATACTGCCAGTAGCGTTACACCAACATCTGCAAAGATGGCCTCCCACATATTAGAAATTCCCAATCCACTTAGAACCAAGAAAATTAGTTTAACTACAATAGCCAAGGTCATGTTTTGTTGGGCTATTCTGACTGTCTTTTTTGCCAGTCGAATGACTTGAGGAAGTTTTCCAAGGTCATCATCCATCAGTACAACATCTGCTGATTCAATGGCTGCGTCCGAACCTAGCCCTCCCATAGCAATACCAACATCTGCCCTAGCAAGAACCGGTGCATCATTCACCCCATCTCCAACAAAGGCAACAGCCTGCTGAGACTGAGTCAGAATTTCCTCAAATGTACTCACCTTATCCTGAGGCAAGCAATCTCCAAATGCATCATTAAAGGCAAATTGCTGTGCAAATTCATCAACCACTGCCTGACGATCGCCTGAAAGGAGAACCGTCTTTTTAATTCCGACTGCCTGTAAATCCTTCAAGGCCTCGATGCTCGTCTCCTTCACTTGGTCTGTGATAAGGAAATAGCCTAGAAAATGACTGTCCTCTGCCAAATAGAGAACTGTTCCTGTGCTGTCAATAGCTGGATAAGCAATCCCTTGAACTTCCATTAATCTAGCATTCCCAAGATAGAGCTGTCTGCCATCTACCCTACCGGACATGCCCTGCCCTGGTAGCTCGGTAATCTGACTCACCCTATTCTCGTCCACTTCCTGTCCATAGGCTGTTCGAATAGAGTTTGCGATTGGATGATTGGAATAGCTTTCCAGATGGGCAGCGAGGTACAGAATATCATCCTCGACACCTTCTGCGTTGACAACGGTATCCACCGCAAAGATACCTTTTGTAATTGTCCCCGTCTTATCAAATACGACCGTATCCAACTTGGCAAGAGCCTCTAAATAATTTCCACCTTTCACTAAGACACCTAATTTAGATGCTCCCCCTAGCCCGCCAAAGAAACTCATTGGTACCGAAACCGCAAGAGCACAAGGGCAAGAAATGACTAAAAAGGTAAGTGCCCGATAAAGCCAAGTCGACCACTCCCCTAAACCAAGCAAGGGAGGCAGGCTTGCAAGCAGAAAAGCGATTCCGACAACCACTGGTGTATACACACGCGAAAAACGTGTGATCATCCGTTCCGTCTCCGCTTTTTTATTGCTTGCATTTTCAACTAATTCCAAAATTTTGTTGACCGTTGATTGCGAAAAAGTCTTACTCACTTCAATTACCAATGGACTAGTCAAATTGATCACACCACTTGTAATGTCCTCACCAACGCCAATTTCCCTAGGCAGTGATTCTCCTGTCAAGGCTGACGTATCCAGAATAGAACGACCTTCTCTGACCAGACCATCTAGGGGCACCTTCTCCCCAGGCTTAACTAAAATATGGTCCGCAACCCTTACTGTTTCAGGGTCTACTTGAACGGTTTCTCCCCCCTCTAGTCTCCAAGCCTTATCCGACCGAATATCCATCAATCGTGCAATGGACTGACGAGATTGAGAGGTGGCCTTATCTTGGAAATACTCCCCAATCTGATAAAAAAGCATGACGGCTACTGCCTCTGGAAATTCTCCCAAGAGAAAGGCTCCTAAGGTCGCGATACTCATCAAAAAGTTTTCATCAAAAAGATTACCACGTTGAATATTTTGAACCATCTTGATAAGAACCTTATGGCCGATAATGATATATAGGGTCAGATAATAGACCAGACGAATCCAGAAATACTCCTCTGGCAGGAAAAAGCCGAAGGCAAATAGAATCATAACAGCAAGTAGCAGCTCTTTCGCCCAATCTCGTTTTTCTGGAAGTGCCTCTTCCTTTTTCTCACTGATAACTTCGATTCCAGGTTCAATAGCATCCACCAAGTCAATAATTTCCTTATCTATCCCATCTTCGCTTTTTGTTTCCAAAATCAGCTTTTGAGCTATCAGATTGACAGTGGCAGATTCTACCTGCTCCAATTGATTGACAGCACGTTCAATCTTAGCAGCACAATTGCCACAGTCAATTCCTCGAAGTTCATACTCTTTCTTCATGTTTTTCCTCTTTCAAATGTTTCAGTGTCAAAGACAAGACTGCTGCGACATGATCGTCCGCAAGTTCATAATAGGTCATCCTTCCTTTTTTCTCCTCCTTGACCAATTGGCAGTCCCGCAGATAGCGTAGTTGGTGAGAAATAGCAGACTTGGTCATCTGTAACGCAATCGCTAAGTCTCCGACACAAATTGGATTTTGCCGTACTGCTTGTAAAATCCGCAAACGAGTTGGGGCAGAAATCGCCTTAAAAAAATTGGACATATTTAGCAATGTAACGGTATCAAACTCCGTCTCATGGACCCCTTGAATTAAATCTGGATTACAAGCTGTTAAACACTGTGACATATTTTCTATTCCTCCTATACTAAAGTTGTATCAAGTAACATCATGATTAGAAATCCGGCCATAACCCCACTTGTCGCAATATCGGTATTCTTGTGCTCTTGAGCACCTGGCACAAGTTCTTCCACTGCAACATAAATCATGGCTCCCGCCGCAAATAAGAGAGCATAAGGTAGTAGCTGGGTCATAGACATAACAGCATAGGCCCCTAAAACAGCTGCAATCGACTCAACAATCGCTGACATGGCGCCATAGTAGAAAGCTGATTTCCTACTTCGCCCTTCTACCCGTAGTGGCAAGGACAAGGCAGAGCCTTCTCGAATATTTTGGATGCCAATTCCCAAGGCCAATCCAAGGGCACTCATTCACGTAAAGGAAAGTCTAGTTGCGAGATTTGCCACACTAGCAAATGCCACACCAACTGCTAAGCCCTCTGGTATATTATGAAACACTACCGCCAGATAAAGCAGCATGGTCTTTGATAAGGGTCTTTTGGGATTCAAAATCCCTTCCTTATCACTCATCTGATGATTCAAATGTAGGTCGGGAACCAAATAATTAATAAAGCGGATAAATAAGCCCCCGACAATAGAACCAACAGCCGTCGTCAACCAGTAAAATCTGTTCGTAGCTATTGACTGGCTATAGTCCAAAGAAGGGACAAGCAAAGGCCAGACTGCCGCTGCCGTCATAATGCCCGCTGCCAAGCCCATCATCATATCCATGAATTTTTGATGAATGGTTTTGACAAAAAAGACCAAACTAGCACCGATAAGGGTACAAAACCAGTTGAATAAGCCAGCTAATAAAGCTTGCATTACTGGTGATAGAGAAGAAAAATTACATCTCATACCTCAATAATCGATGATTCAGTTGAACAACCACTCAACTATTATCATTATAGTTGAACACTCGCTCAATTGTCAAGGAAGAAAGTAAAAAAGCTATGAGAAATCCCCATAACTTTGTAAATTATTGAAGCAATCTCGTGTTCTTAGAGAATATCACAATGCCATAAAAAGCCCAAAGGACTATTTGGAATTATCATATCATATAACGCTTCGACACTATTTAACGATTACTATATTGAGAAACAAACTTTACTCCTCAAGAAAGTTAGATGTTCCCAATGCTATCCGTAAGAGTACTTAAAACCTTGAAACATACTGATTTCAAGGTTTTTATAACGTGTTATTGTATCACCTAATTTCTACTGATTTCCATAGATCAAACCTTTCGTGATTTTTTCATATAGGTGGGTACGTTTCTATTCCCTCAAACTCCTTGTCAATGGAAATAAAAACGTACCCACAGTGTAAATGGAAATAGAATTTGAGAATTCCTAACTATCACTTCCACTCACTCCAAAAATTACTTACTCTAATACTTCCCCACCATAAAGCAAAAAGCCTTGCAATCAAGGCTTTTCATTATCCCTTTCGTTCAAAGGTTCTAGGCTTTTACGAGCAAAGCTACACACTCCACGTGGTGCGTTTGCGGAAATAAATCAACCGGTTGTACTTTCTTCAATTCATATCCCAATTCTTGGTAGAGTTTGATATCACGCGCCATTGTTGCTGGGTTACATGAGACGTAGGTAATCTTTTCAGGTTGCATGGCAACACTGGCTTTAATAAAGCTTTCTGTCAAGCCCTTGCGTGGTGGGTCCACAATGATAACGTCTGGTTTGATGCCATCCTTGCTCCACTTGGCCATGGCATTTTCGGCTGAGTCCGCCACATAGTGGGCGTTAGTAATGCCGTTGCGTTCTGCATTTTTCTTAGCATCTTCGACGGCTGTTTCGATGACTTCAACGCCATAGACTTCCTTGACCTGTTTGGCGAACGACAAACCGATTGTCCCGATACCTGAATAGGCATCAATAACAATGCTGTCGCTGTTTAGGTCTGAGAAGTCAATGGCTGTTTGATAGAGTTTCTCAGCCATTTCGGTGTTAACCTGATAGAAAGACTGGGCAGAAATCTCATAGTCATTACCCAACATACTGTCTGTGATGGTGTCTTGACCATAAAGGGTGCGGAACTCCTTGCCAAAGATGGCGTTAGTGTTCTTATCGTTGATGTTTTGGATGATAGAAACAACATTTGGGAAGGCTTCCGTAATCTTAGCAATGACTTGGTCAATACGGAAAATTTTTGGTCTAGTCGTTACAAAGACCAGCATCATCTGACCTGAATAGTGGCCACGACGAACCACCAAATGACGAATTAACCCTGTCTGCTCCTTCTCATCATAAGGTTTGAGGTCATAGCGGCGAAGAAGATCACGGACAAAGACAATGAGTTTATCAATTTCCTTGTCTTGGATGAGGAAATCTTCAATTGGAATCAAGTCGTGAGAATTCTTGCGGTAGAAACCTGTTTCAAGCTGACCTTTAACACGGCGAACGGGCACTTGCGCCTTATTACGGTAGGCGTAAGGCGTCTCCATCCCCAATGTTTCAGCGACCTCTACGTCTGAGATACCTGCTGTCTTATAGAGGTTGTCCACAACTTGTTTACGCTTGAACTTGAGCTGCTCCTCGTAGGTCATATGGCCAAAATCAGCAATCCCTGAACGGAGGTAGGTCGCATCAATATCCTGATTACGATTTGGTGAAAGGGTCACATAATCCTCAACCTTACCAAAGCCGATATTTTTCTTGAGCTTAAGCACGCGCATCTTGATGACTTCACCTGGAAGGGCATTATCCACGAAAAAGACAAAGCCGTCCACCTTGGCAACACCTGCTCCTTCATGTGTCAAATCGACAATTTCAACTTCTACAATATCGTTTTTATTTAACATAATTCAACTTTCTTTACTTTTATGGGGCTTAAACATACCTTCAAAAGCCTTTTACTACCCTCCATTATAGCACATATAAATTAAATTTATGACTGGCCATAAATAATATAGATTTTTCAGAAAAGTCATACAGTGCTATCATAGGTCCATGACAAAAAATTAAACGACTCAGCAACTTGTCTAGATGTCGTTTCTATATAAAGGAGAATAATCATGCCAGATATTACCATTCATACAATCGAAACTGCACCAGAAGAAGTCAAAGACGTCCTTCAAACAGTCAAAGATGCTAATGGGGGATACATTCCAAACTTGATTGGTCTCCTTGCTAATGCGCCAACTGCGCTTGAAACTTACCGTACTGTCGGTGAAATCAACCGTCGCAATTCATTGACACCAACTGAACGTGAGGTTGTTCAAATTACAGCTGCTGTTACTAACGGATGTGCTTTCTGTGTGGCAGGTCACACAGCCTTTTCAATCAAACAAATCCAAATGACACCTCAACTCTTGGAAGCTCTTCGTAACCGTACACCAATCGAAGACGATCCAAAACTTGATACCCTTGCTAAATTCACTATTGCCGTGATCAATACCAAGGGTGCTGTTGGTGACGAAGCCTACAATGACTTCTTGGAAGCTGGCTACACTGCTCAAAATGCCCTTGATGTTATCTTGGGTGTCAGCCTTGCTAGCTTGTGTAACTACGCTAACAATCTCGCACAAACACCGATCAACCCTGAACTTCAAGAATTCGCTTAATTCAAAACCAAAGGATAAACTAGAGGAGGACCTAAGCCTATGTCACATTTTTCAAAAGAATTCCTTACTTGGTTGGATACCAACGCTGACCATATTGACCAAGAGTCTGGACCCATTGCGGACCAACTTCTTGAAAAAATTGCTGCAAACGACGTCTTTAAAATCGGCGTACCTGCTGAGTTTGATGGCCTAGGTGGTGGTCCTACTCAAGTTGTTGATGTGCTTGATGAATTGGCACAACACTCTTTGACAGCTTCCTTTATTTCTTGGGGACACCGTACTTTCATCGAGTATATCCTAGCTAGCGACAATGCTTATCCTCGTGAAACATGGTTGAAAGAATTGTATACCGGTGAGCGTGCTGGTGGAACTGGCTTGTCAAATGCGGTCAAATTCTTGTCAGATATTGAAGAATTGAATGTTACCATTAGTCAAGAAGGTGATGACTACTATCTTGATGGTCGTTTGCCTTGGGTAACTAACCTACGTTCTGATAAATTCGCTGCTCTCTTTGCTGCTGACTTTAAAGATGGTAGCCAACCTTGGATTATCACCATTCCATCTGAAGCTGAGGGTCTCAGCCGTTCTGAAGATTTGGAATTTGTTTCCCTTCAAGGTGCTAACACTGCCTCTCTTACTTTCGATCACGTTAAGTTAGATCCTAATTGGATCCTTTCAAAAGAAGGTACAGACTATATTGCTAAAACACGTCCGAACTTCCTTGGTTTCCAATTTGGTCTTGCCTTTGGTTTGGCCAAACGTTCTCTTGATGAGGTTGAAGCTAGTCTAAACAGTAACCGTAGCGTTCTTCGTGAGGAATTTGAAGCTACACGTGAAAATCTTCTCGCTATCCAAGACCAACTCTTTGCAGGTCTTAATGATGCCGATTATTTCATTGACAAACCACGTGAACTTTTCCAATTGCGTATCGATATTGTCGACGTCGTAGCCAACAGCCTGCTCCTCGAACTTCAGGCTAGTGGTGGTCGTGGCTATTTGAAAGAATCAGAGTCAAGCTTTATCCGTCGTTGGAATGAAGGCGTCTTCCTTCCAATTGTATCTCCGAGTGCGGTGCAGCTTCGTCACATTCTTGCAGCTAGCTAGAAAGGCCGGTGGACCAATGATGGTATTTTTTAAGAAAATTCCCTTGGCCCTATCTAGTCTAGTTCTTGCCCTCTTTAGTTTATCCAATCAAATAAGCCACTATACCCTGATTGCTCAGGGTATTTGGTGTTTAGCCAGTATAGGTTTTATACTTATACTGGGACGCTTGATTCTTGGATTTGAACAAATAAGAGAAGATTTGCGAAATCCAGTCATTGCTTCGGCCTTTGCTAGTTTCTTTATGGCTGCCTTTCTATTTGCCAGCCGCCTCCCACTAGCTCAAACAGGATTGAGTGTGACTTGGCTTGGACTCCTTGGACTTTATATTGCCTATATTATTTTTTTCAGTCTGCGTTTTTTACGCCCATTTTCTTTGAATCAAGTCTATCCAAGCTGGTTCGTGGTCTATGTTGGCCCTGCTATCAGTCTTGTGACAGTACCGGCTAGTGTTCCAACTAGCATCAAGGGACTTATTCTGGGAGTAACGGGATTTGCGACTCTAGCCCTCTTTCCACTTGTTTTATGGAGAATGAGACAGATAGCCATACCTCACCTATATCAGCCTATACTTGCTATTTTAGCAGCACCTCTGGCCCTTCTCATTACCAGCTCAATCAAGAGTAATCAAAGACCTGCAACTATCATTTTACTTGCCCTACTTTTATTCTCACAAGTATTCTTTTTCTATGCTCTTAATCTCTTTGTAAAACTGGTTAGAAAAGGCTTTATACCACTTTTTGCAGCTTTTAGCTTTCCCTTGGTCAATAGTGTCAATGCTTTTAAGGCAGCTACCACCAGTCTTGGTTTAGTCAATCTTGCTACCCAATTGATTTATAAGGTAGAGTTCGTCATTATTCTTCTTATCATGACCTATTTGCTCTATCATTTTCTAAAACTCTTATACAAGGCGCTTATACAAGCTCTTAATACCAAAAAACAAGCAGGTTCAGTGTGAACCTGCTTTGTTTTCTTATCTAAATCCTAGTTCTTTTAATTTTGACTGATAGGTATCAAAATCAATTTCAATCCCTTGACCGCCATACAAATCATAACTGTCAATCCAATCACCATCCGAAGGAATGGTTTGCGAATTGATCCCTTTTTTGAAACTACCAGCATTTGAAAGTCCCAAATCCAACATATCCGTCATACTCATATTGGTTGAGGTTAGTGAGTAAACCTTCCCCAAAGCCTCAGGTCCATTGAAGAGATTAAGTGGATTCTTAAGCTGCTTCATAACAGCCTGCATCACTTGTTGCTGGCGCTTGGTACGGCCATAATCTCCCTCGTCATCCTTACGGAAACGAGCATAATTCAGAAGGGTGCGACCATCCATATCCTGCTTACCAACTTTAATGGTTTGATTTGGCACATGACCATTCTTGTCCATCTTCAAATCATCTGGGACTTGTACTGATGACACTTTTTTACCATCAATGGTCGCAAACTTCGCATTGATTTCCACACCATTCGGGAAGAGGGTATCGACCCCTGTCGCAAAGGTTTCAAAGTCAACCATGGCATAGTACTTAATATCAATGTCAAAGTTTCGTTTGAGGGTCTCACGCATGAGTTCTGCCCCTTGATGATTATTTTGCTCACCAATATTGAAAGCCGTATTAAGTTTCAAGTCCTGAGAATAGTCGGTTTCTGAAGCCCCCTTGATATTGACCAAGGTATCTCGCATAAAACTAACCATCTTAATCTTACCTTCTTTATTGCCCACATTGACAACCATGATGGAGTCCGTTCTGGCATCGGTAGAGTCTTGGCTAACTCGCTGGTCAGAACCTAGAATAAGGATATTAACCCCATCCTTAGTATCCTTACCATTAAAGGTCTCAACTACGGCAGGCTGATAGGATTTACCATTATTACCTGCAGCAGAAAGGTCTGTTCCCTTGTAAAATTGATAGGCCATGGCTATCACTAAGAACACAACTCCAAGACTCAAGCAACTAAGCACCAGCCTAACAACTTTCTTGAGCCTTCTCTTTTTCTTTGGTCGCTTCTTCTTGGCTACTTGCGACTTGGACCTTGGAGCCGACGTTGCTGAAGGAGTTGCTTTTCTTTGAACCTTTTTACGTTTAGGTTTACTTTGAGCGACTTCCTCCCGATAGACGGGCAAACCATCCTCAGTTAGCTGATTGACAGACTCATAATCACGTTCTTGATAGTAGTCAGAACGATTGTCATAAGGCTGGTGCCATGCTGCTTGATAGTCCTCTCTTTGCGCTTGATACCGCCGCTCAGCTTCATAAGCATCCAACTTTCCTTGAAGATAATTGAATTCTGAGGCCTGCTGTCCATTCAGGTGAGCAAGATTTTTTAAAAGATAGCTGTAACGTAACCGTTCATGATGCGTAAACGGTCCATTGTTAGATTTGGTCATAAGATTTCCCTTTAAATTTCATAGACTTGGTAAGCACCCAAGATTTTATATCCAATTCCAACTGCAGTCAGCTCTTCAAGAGCGAACTGAGCCAACTTTTCCTTTGTATAATCACAATCAATAATAAAGAAATACTCGCCAAGTACCGTCTTCAAAGGACGACTTTCTATCTTGGTCAAGTCAATGCCTCGCCAGGCAAAGGTCGATAAGGCCTTGTAAAGTGCCCCTGGCATATTGTCAGGCAGGGTCAAGGCCAGCGTTAATTTGCAATCAATCTGATTGAGCGGAATCTCAGGAACGGTGTTCCCCAACACCCAAAAGCGGGTATAATTCTTTTCAATCTCCTGAATATCCTTAGCCAAGATTTGAAGACCGTATTCCTTAGCAGCTGCATGCGGAGCGATAGCCGCATATGGCTGATCTGGATTATCAGCGACAAAACGCGCCGCAAAGGCTGTACTGGCTGTTGTCTCAATCTTGGCATGTGGAAAATGCTGTTTAATATACTTTTTCCCTTGGGCAATAGCCTGTGGGTGTGAGAAGATTTTCTCAATTTTCTCATGATGTTTCGTCGCCATCAACTGCTGCTTGATGGGCTGAACAATCTCTGCCACAGCACGAATATCGGCCTGATGGAAGAGATAGTCTAAACTCTCATGAACAGAGCCCTCAATGGAATTTTCCACCGGAATGACCGCATAATCCACACGTCCCTCTTCATAAGACTTGATAACCTCGGTAATGGTACCTAGAGAAACCAATTCTGCCTCAGGAAAAGCCTTTAAGGCTGCATTATGCGTAAACGACCCACTAGGGCCCAAATAACCTACATACATTTGATAAACCTTGCTACTTCTTCTGGCGTTCGGTTATCAACTGTGACAACCAAATCTGCTAAATCTTGATAGAGTGCCATTCGACCGTCATAAATAGCCTTAAAATCCTCTTTGGAATGATTGAGAAAGAGTGGGCGCTGATTCTTGGTATCCCTTTCAATGCGATCATAGACCACATCGAAAGAAGCATGGAGCCAAACGTTATGCTTACGATTTTTCGCCAAGAGCTGACGATTGCGCTCCGTCACAACGACACCACCTCCAGTAGAGATGAAGACGTCATCTCCCTCTTGAAGGAGTTCCTCCAAAGTCTCAGACTCAATCTGACGAAAGGCTGCTTCACCTTCTTTTGCAAAAAAATCAGCAATGGACATGCCGATTTTCTCCTCGATGACCTGATCCATATCCACGAAACAACCATCCAGGTATGGGGCGACGGAACTCTTACCAACTCCCATAAAGCCCAATAAAACCTTAGCCATGGAGCAATCCTTCCAAGTCACTAAAGAAGCTTGGGTAACTTGTATTGATAGCTTCCGCACGTTGCAAGTCAACCTCACCATCTTGAACCAAAAGGGCAGCAATAGCTGTCATCATACCAATACGGTGGTCACCCAAGGTATTAACCTCTGCCCCATGAAGAGCCGTCTTACCAGTGATAATCATACCATCCTCAGTTGGTACAATATCAGCACCCATAGCATTCAAGGCATCCGCTACCACCTGAATACGGTCAGTCTCTTTGACCTTAAGTTCTTCAGCATCACGAATCACAGTCTTACCTTGGGCTTGTGTCGCTAAGAGTGTGATAATTGGAAGTTCATCAATCAAACGTGGAATGATATCTCCACCAATTTCAGTTCCTTTAAGTTCTGAAGTTTCAACCGTAATGGTCGCAGATTTAGCAACTTGGTCAATATCTGAAAGGGTAATCTTACCCCCCATGTCTTTGATCACATCAATGATACCCGTACGCGTCTCATTGATACCAACATTTTCCAAGACAATCTTAGAGTTAGGCACCACAAGTCCTGCTACCAACCAAAAGGCAGCTGAAGAAATGTCACCTGGAACCACAACTTCTTGAGCAGTGAAAGTTTGGCCACCAGAAATACGAATTTCCTTGCCATCTACCTGAAGCTGACCACCAAACTGCTGAATCATATCTTCCGTATGATTACGTGTTTTTTCCTTCTCGATGATAACAGATTCGCCATCAGCTTGAAGAGCTGCAAAAATAAGGGCAGATTTAACCTGAGCAGAGGCCACAGGCAATTGGTAATGAATAGGTTTAAGAGACTTGCTACCATGCATTTTCAAAGGTGGCAAATCGCGGTCCGTCTGACCTGATACCTCTACACCCATCTGACGCAAGGGAATGGTCACACGGTCCATAGGGCGTTTTGAAAGGGAATCATCCCCAAACATCTCTACATCGAAATCTTGACCAGCGAGCACACCTGAAATCAAGCGAATGGATGTTCCAGAGTTACCCATGTCCAATTTGTTTTGAGGAGCCTTGAGACCATCAAAACCAACACCGTGAATGCGAACCACATCACCGTCATCCTCGATAGTCACACCCAGATCACGAAAGACCTGCATGGTTGAGAGGACATCCTCACCTCGTAAAATATCACGAACAGTTGTCACACCTTTAGCAAGACTTCCGAACATAATCGAACGGTGACTGATTGACTTGTCACCAGGGATACGCAAGCTGCCATGAAGACCTTGTGCCTTGGTTTCTAGTTTCATAGGTTACTCCTGAAAATTTTATAGTTACTCTCATTATACCATAATTAAAAGCCTAACCATAGACTGAATTGTCAAAATATTCACTCTCTAGTATTAGTATACTTTTCTCTTAGAAAGGCAACTGCCTCTTGAAAACGGTTCCGAATTAAGTTAGCAGACTCCTCCAAGAGACGATTTTCCTCAGCCGACAAAGACAAGTGAACAGGTGCAGCCACCCCTTGACGCCCTAAAATAACTGGATAGCCAAGATAGGTCTGATAGGCTGCTTGATAGCTAGATACCGCCACTTCTTCTTGAGCATCAGAAAGGATAATAGATACCAAACGAAGAGCCGCACTGGCAATGCCGTATGAAGTATAGCCCTTACCATAAAAGACCTTGTGGCCACCCTTCATAGAAGCCATAAAAAGATTTTGACGCTCTTCTTCACTGGTCAATGCTGTAATATCTTGACCTTTGACCTTGACTTGACTCCAGGCTGTAAATTGGGAATTCCCATGTTCGCCAAGATTGTAGCCGGATACTGATTTTGGATTGACTGATAAATCATCTCCTACCGCTGCCTTCATTCGAGCTGTATCAAGTAGAGTCCCTGTCCCAATCACACGTTCTCTTGGCCAACCTGTGAACTCTTGATAGAGGGCTGATACGGCATCTACAGGGTTTGAGATAACCAAGAGTATACCTTTAAAATCCAATTTTTTGAGTTCCTGAGAAACCTGATAAACAGCTTCTCGGGTAAATGGAAATTCAGCAAAACGGTCCTCACTGGCATTATGCTGTAACTGAATATTTCCAAGAGATGAAATAATCACATCAGCATCTTCAAGTGCTGCATAATCATTAACCACGATGTTGGCATAGCTAGGCAGATTGGCCATAGCATCTTTAAAATCCTGGGCATCCGCCTCAGCCTTTTTCTCATTGATATCTATAAAGACATAACTATCAGCCAAACCTTGAGCAATAGCTCCATGAGCTACCGCAGCTCCAACATTTCCCATACCAATAATTCCAATTTTACGAGACATCATTCTCCTCCTTAATATTTGATCTTCATTCTTAGACAATCTCTTTTGAATGCAGAAAAGGGCCTGTCAACTGACACACCCTCTCTGATTAGCTATTCAATTCTTGCAAAGGTTTGAAGATGATACGTTCAATATCATTCAAATAAACAGACAAGCCTTGTTGTGCAGCCAAGTATTCTTTCAAAAGGGCATTAGCTTCCACTTTTTGCCCCAATTCTTGAACAGCTGCTTGTTCTTCTGCTGTTGGCATTGTACCAGCTTGCATTTTAGCATAGAAATCCTCTTGGAAATCAGTGAACTCTTTGAAAAGAGCACTAGCCTCAGCATCAGCTGCAATAGCTTCTTTTTTCTCTACCAAAGTTTTGTACTCAGGAAGGGCACGAATGCCACGTTCCAACTCATTTGCTAAATCATAAATATTTGTCATTTTATTCTCCTAGGCGATCACCACATGATAGTCTGTATTGGCTTCAATAACAGTCTTAGCATGTGTACGATCTTTTTCATTTTTAAAAGTAATTTGAAGGATACCGTGAATATCTTCACGATTTTCTTCATTGATACGAAGGTTAACCAAAGACGTTCCTCGCAACAATTCCATAATGCTAAGGATAACGTCCTCACGGTCAGGCACATCCACGAAAATATCGAAGGCACTTTCCACGCCACCCTTTTTGTGGATTTCCATCTCTTTACGCTTCTTACGACCATTGTCAAAGAACTCCCAAATGGCATTCTCATCCTCAGCCTTAATCAAGTCAGCCACATGGTCCAAACGTTTTTTGAAATCTTCAATACGATTCAAAACAGCAGGCCCATTAGTCATGAGAATGGAAGCCCACATACCCGGTTCACTCTCAGCAATACGAGTCATATCTCGGAATCCCCCAGCCGCAAAGTGATTAGTCATTTCGTGAGCCTGAGCATAATCAGCCGCCTGCTCCATAAGACCAGAAGCTAAAAGGTGCGGAAAATGACTGATTTGACTGGTTACACGGTCGTGTTCAGCCGCATCAATCTCCACAAAACGTGACTTAAGCCCAGACAAGATGTCCTTAAGCTCTGGGATTGTTGTCTCTCTTGTCAGACTTGTCGGTGTGAAAATATAATAGGCATTTTCAAAAAGCGTCACGTCGGCTGCAATAGCCCCTGATTTATGGGAACCAGCCATAGGGTGGGAACCTACAAACTGAACATTTTTACCTGTTAGGTAACGTTCAGCTGCCTCAACGATATCCAACTTAGTAGACCCTGCATCTGTGATGATGACATTATCTTTGAGATCCAAGTCAGCCAATTCGTGCAAGTAGGCCACAGTTTGCTTAATTGGCACTGCAAGGATAATCACATCAGCAAGTGGGGCAAACTCTTTGAAATCACTGGTTGCACGGTCAACGATACCACGCTCAAGCGCAATATTTCGAGAATAGTCAGAGCGATTATATCCAAGAATCTCATAATCAGGGTGGTCTCTTTTAATCCCTAAAGCCAAGGAACCACCAATTAAGCCCAATCCTGCGATATAAATTGTTTTCTTACTCATTACTACTCCCATCTATTGTCTGATGCTGCTTAAAAGTTTTTCACATAGTCACGATGACGTGCTACCGCTTCTTTCAATTCTTCCATGTTATCGGAAGAGAATTTGTCCAAGATTTCATTAGCTACGACTGTAGCAACTACGGATTCCATAACAACACCTGCTGCCGGCAAGGCCGTTGGATCTGAACGCTCAACTGTTGCCTTGTAAGGTTCGTGTGTTTCGATATCTACTGACATCAAAGGCTTGTAAAGGGTTGGAATGGGTTTCATAACCCCACGCACCACAATTGGTTGACCATTGGTCATACCACCTTCGAAACCACCAAGATTGTTAGTGCGACGTGTATAACCATCCTCTTCATTCCAGAGAATCTCGTCCATCACTTGAGAGCCCTTGAGGTAGCCATCTTTGAAACCAAGACCAAATTCCACACCCTTGAAGGCATTGATGGATACAACTGCTTGAGCAATCTTAGCATCAAGTTTTGTATCCCATTGCACATAAGAACCAAGACCAACAGGAACACCACCAACGACAGTTTCAACGACACCACCGATTGTGTCCCCTTCTTTTTTGATTTGGTCAATGTAATCTTTAATTTCTTGTTCACGTTCTTGGTTAACGACTGAAATCTCTGATTGTTGAGCCAATTCCTTGATTTGAGCCACCGTCAAATTCTCAGGCACATCAATTTCCTTACCACCAAAGACAACAACATGGTTAGCAATTTCAATATCGAGCTCAGCCAAGATACGTTTAGCGACAGCACCTACTGCCACACGCATAGTTGTTTCACGCGCACTAGAACGCTCCAAGGAATTACGCAAATCATCAAAACGGTATTTCATTCCACCAACCAAGTCAGCATGTCCTGGACGTGGGTGAGTGATTTTACGTTTGGTTTTCAAACGGTCTTCAATGTCTTCCACAGCCATGATGTCCAACCATTTTTGATGGTCCTTATTGATAACATGAAGGGTGATTGGAGCCCCTGTTGTTTTCCCATGACGAACACCAGAAGTGATTTCAACCTTATCAGACTCAATTTTCATACGGCCACCACGACCATAACCACCTTGGCGGCGTTTCAAATCAGCATTGATATCTTCAGCCGTCAAGGGAAGACCAGCTGGAACACCTTCGATAATTGCTGTTAAACGTGGGCCATGAGACTCACCTGCTGTTAAATATCTCATTTATTTCTCCAAGTACTCTTTCATTTCAACTAAAGGAATCTGATTGATAGCTGCCTTACCAATCTCTGGAACGATAACTGTCTTAATGCTATTGCCACGAGCTTTTTTATCATGTGTGAGGGCTGTATAGAGCTCCTCAACACGCCATGGCTCATAGTCTACTGGCAAGCCAAATTTGACACACATCTCAGCGATTTGACGTGTGATCCCCTTAGGCATCAGACCTTTTTCCTCAGCAACTCGTGAAATCTGAACCATTCCGATAGCTACCGCTTCACCGTGCATGACTTTACCGTAACCAGCTGTTTGTTCAACGGCATGCCCAATCGTATGACCAAAGTTTAGGTACATACGGACACCACCTTCAAACTCATCTTCAACCACAATTTTACGCTTCACATTACATGAACGGTAAATAATGGTTTCTGAGTTTTCTAGGATACTGTGAACCGAACCATCAATGCTTTCAAGGAGGTGCCAAAGTTCAGGATCGTCAATCAAACCGTATTTGACAACCTCACCCATACCTTCGATCAATTCACGTTTACCAAGTGACTCAAGGACATTAGGGTCAATCAAAACCCCATCAGGCTGAGCAAAAGTTCCCACGATATTTTTAGCAAATGGTGTGTTCACACCCGTCTTACCACCAATAGATGAATCCACCTGGGCAGTTAGACTAGTTGGAACCTGAACGAAGTGAATCCCACGCATATAGGTCGAAGCGACAAAGCCTGCCAAATCACCAACAACGCCACCACCAAGAGCAAGAATCCCATCACTACGAGTCATGCCATTCTTAATCAAAAACTCATAAGCCTTATTAACAGTTTTAAGATTTTTACTTGCTTCACCTTCTAAGAAATCAAAAACGACTACCTCAAAACCTTCGTGCTCCAAGCTAAGCTTAACTTTTTCTGCATATAGAGCTCCCACATGATTGTCTGTGATGAGTGCAATCTTTTGCGGTTCCCAAAGTGACTTCACCCATTGACCGACGGTCTTAAGGGCTCCTTTTTCAATAATAATGTCATAAGGGTTATGTGTTAAATTTACCTCTAGTTTCATAGTCGTCCCCTCCTAGCTATTGTAAATATTTTCTAATTCCTGCCAAATGGCGTCTGTTGGCATGTCCTTGCCGGTCCACAATTTAAAGGCACCTGCCGCTTGATGAAGCAACATGCCAAGTCCATTCACAGCCTCGATTCCCTGTTTTCTAGCCAAGGCCAAGAAAGGTGTTTCAAAAGGCTGATAAATGATATCAGCAACCAAGAGTCCCTTAGGAAATTTTGTGTCTGTAGGAATAGGCAAGGATTCGCCATCCATCCCAACACTCGTCGCATTCACCAATAAATCAGCCTGGCCTAGTTCCTCTTGAAAATACTCAAAATCATTTAAAGCATGAAACTCCAAGTGGCAAGTTGCCTGTTCAAGTAAGGACTTAAAACTTTCTTTTGCCTTATCCAATGACTGAGGGCGAACATAGACACTGACTTTTTTTGCACCATCAAGAACTGCCTGCGTCACAATAGCTTTAGCGGCACCACCAGCACCCAAAATCATCAGATGAGCGTCTCTAGGGCTAAAGTCCTTTAGACTAGCAAAGAAGCCAAAACCGTCCGTATTATGACCAATCAAATGACCATCACGATTAACAACTGTATTGACGGCACCAATCAGTTGAGCTGCAGGACTAATTTCATCCAAAAAAGGAATGACTGCTTCCTTATATGGCATCGACAAGTTGATACCGAACATGTTGTAACGTCTAATATTTTCAACTGTCTCGGCTAGGTCTGACTCTGGAATCTCCCAGGCCACATAAACACCATTAACTTGTGTCTTTTCGAAGGCCAAATTATGAATGAATGGTGAAATGGAATGCTTGATAGGATTGGCAACAACAGCCGCTAAGCGTGTGTGTCCATCAATCTGCATCCAAAACCTCCATGATTCTGCGCATGTCTGCTAAACTAATTTGTCCTGGCGCACTGGCATTATCAAGACTAGCAAAGGTCCATGATGACCCCACCAAATCTCCCGCAAAACGTGACAAACGACCTAGTTTACCCATTGACATGGTCACAAACTCTTGCTCAGGATTATAGGCCTTAAAACCACGTGTGAAGTTCATAAGGTCAAGAACATCCTGCTCATGCTTAGGCATAACCGCCACCTTAACCACTCTCGGCGTTAAGTTTGTCATCTCAGACAAAAGCTCCATGAGGTTTTCAGGTGTCTCCTCAAAGTTATGATAAGACAAAACCAAGTTTGAAAAATCCAGCATTTGGTCAAAGACAGCCTTACGAGTGAAATACTCAAAATCAATATAATCTGGCGAGTAGATAGCAGCGACATCCTCAATTAGTGCGACATATTCCGCATCCGTTAACTCAAGCTTGCCACCCTCACGCGTTGTACGGATGGTAAAGACAATCTCAAAGCCTGCGAATTTCTCGAAAATAGCTGGAGCAACCGTTAAGATACTATCCTTATCTAAAAAATCTGCACGCCATTCTATAATGTCTGCCCCCTCAAAACGAGACAGTTCAAGCTCTTGTGCCTCCTCTAAACTAGTTGGCATAATCGGAACTACAATTTTCATTTATTTACCTTTATTGTGTATACTTTCAAATAATTTGATGTTGGATCATTAGGATTGACGGTAAAATCCGCTGGTAATTGTTGCAGGTTAACGAAGTCCGCTGAAACATCTCCCAAGCCCTTACGGAGTTGTTTTTTAAACTGTTGCACGGTCATATTAGCAGCATTGGTACTTGCGATGATTGTCCCATGCTCTGATAAAATATCAAGACTCTGTGCAATTAACTTGTGGTAATCCTTATTTGCTGAGAAAGTGCGTTTCTTATTTCGAGCAAAGCTTGGCGGATCGATGACGATAAGGTCATAAGATAAGCCTTTTTTCTTTGCATATTTGAAATAATCGAAGACATCCATCACGACCAAGCGATGATTTTCCATACTGAAGCCATTAGCTTCAAAATGAGCTGTCGATAATTCACGTGAACGCTTAGCCAAATCAACCGATGTCGTTTCAACCGCTCCCCCCATAGCTGCAGCCACTGAAAAAGCTGCCGTATAGGAGAACATATTCAAAACTGATTTTCCCAAAGCTAAGCCATTAACTAAACCATCACGCACTTCATGCTGATCAAGGAAAATCCCCGTCATTAGCCCATCATTGAGGAAAACTTCATAAGTTACCCCATTTTCTAAAATGGTGAAGGTATCAGCCGCCTCTTGCCCAAAAAGATGGTCTGATTCGAAATCAAGACCCTTGAAGCGGATTTTCTCATAGCCTCCCAAGACCTCAGGAAAGACCATTTGGAAAGCCTCTACAATATCATTTTTCAAGGAATAAACAAAGGCATTGTACCATGAAAAGAGGGCATAATCCCCATATAAATCAATTGTGAGACCACCAAAATCGTCACCATCTTGGTTGAAAAGACGAAAAGCTGTCGTCAACTCATTATCATAATAGGATTGACGTTTGGCCTTAGCCCTTTCAAAAAGTCCTTGAAAATAAGTCACTGTCAATTGTTGTTTTTTAGGGGACAGAAACCATCCTATCCCCTTATTTTGACTTGACAAATAGCCCGTTCCTAAAAAGTCTTTGGATTGGCTATATAGATAAACCAACTGATTATTTTCAGTTATATTTGGAAAATCTTCGGCTAAAAGAAGCTGTTTTCCTTGTTTGATTTTTTTCTCCGCAAAGGGACTTACCGTCAATATACTCATGTTACTATTATACCAAAAAAATGCTATTATTTCTGTTTCGTGACTAGATTTTATCAATTATATGTCAAGGAATATCACACTCAATGGCAGTAAATTTTTGAGAGTCATTATCTTATTTGGTATAATGATTAAGATAATATAGAATCAAAGGAAGTATTACTTTGAAAAAAATTACTGAAGCCTTTTGGAAAGGAGTTTCATCAAGACTTGGATTTATCCTCTTGTTACTCTTCTTTTACTGGCTAAAAACCATATTCGCTTATTACGTCAACATTAATCTTGAGTTGGAAAGCAGATATCAGGTTATGCTTTCGCTGATCAACCCTATTCCACTAGGATTAATGCTTCTGGGTTTAGGACTATACTTCAAGAAACGACGTTTCTTTTATAGCATTACCATTGCTATCTATGTCATCCTTAACCTCTTACTTATTGCTAATGTGATTTACTTTGGAGAGTTTACAGACTTCATCACTGTAAATACCATCCTAGCAAGTTCTAGTTCGGCAGCAGGACTAGGAGACTCAGCCAAGAACCTTCTTGAGCCAAGCTATATTTTCTACCTGATTGATGTTCCTTTCTTCATCTATGCTGGTTTCAGGAAAAAGCTTAAAATGGACAGCAAGCCATTTAATAAACGAGCTAGTTTCGCAGTTACTGCACTATCAACACTCCTACTCTCAGTTAACCTCTTCTTAGCGGAAGTTAACCGTGGCGAGTTGTTGACACGTGGTTTCTCAAATAACTATATTGTTCGTGCTATGGGGCTTCCCTTCTTCACAGCCTATTCTGGTAACTTAACTTATCAAGCTTCACAGGCTCGTTCATCTGCAACAGCTGAGGATATGAAAAAGGTTGAGGCTTACGTTAAGGAGCACTATGCGGCACCTGACCCTAAGTATTACGGAATTGCTAAAGGAAGAAACGTCATCGTTATTCACTTGGAAAGCTTCCAACAGTTCCTCATTGATTACAAGCTCAAAGTAGACGGTCAAGACTATGAGGTTACACCATTCATCAATTCCATTTATCACTCAAATGAAACTCTAGCCTTTTCAAACTTCTTCCACCAAGTAAAATCAGGTAAAACTTCTGATGCTGAAACCTTGATGGAAACGTCTCTCTTTGGACTAAGCACAGGGTCATACATGGTAAACTATGGTGGTACCAATACAGCCTATGCTGCGCCATCTATCCTAGCTCAAACAGGTGACTATACGTCAGCTGTTTTCCACGGAAACACTGGATCCTTCTGGAATCGTAATAATACCTATAAACAATGGGGTTATAACTACTTCTTTGACTCATCAGCCTTCACTGAAAAAACTGATGAAAACTCCTTCCAGTATGGTCTAAATGACAAGTACATGTTCCCAGATTCCATCAAGTATCTGGAACAAATGCAACAACCTTTCTACGTTAAATACCTTACAGTATCTAACCACTACCCATATACTTCTCTCTCAGGCGATGAAAAGGAACAAGGTTTCCCACTTGCCGAAACAAAAGACGAAACAGTCAACGGATATTTTGCAACAGCTAACTATCTTGACTCAGCAATCAAAGACTTCTTTGATTACCTCAAGGAAACCGGTCTTTACGATAACTCGATTATTGTCATGTACGGTGACCACTATGGTATCTCTGATACACGAAGCAGCAATCTTGCTGAACTTCTCGGTAAGAACCCTGAAACTTGGTCAAACTATGATAAAGCCATGCTTCAACGTGTTCCTTACATGATTCATATTCCAGGCTATACTGGTGGTGGTATCTCTAACACCTTTGGTGGTGAGGTTGATGCCCTTCCAACTCTCCTTCACGTTCTTGGCGTTGACACTAGCTCTTATATCCAGATGGGACAAGACCTCCTATCTCCTGATAATAAGCAAACCGTCGCATTTAGAACCTCAGGTCAATATGTTACTCCTCAATACACCAGCTACTCTGGTCGACTTTATAACACTCAAACAGGGGAAGAAATTACCAACCCTGATGAGACAACTAAAAAGGATAACGAAGCCATTCGTAAGGCAGTAGCAACTCAGCTTTCGATGAGTGACGCTGTTCAAACAGGTGACCTTCTTCGTTTCTATACGCCAAACGGTTTGAAGCATGTTGATTCTAGCAAGATTTCCTACACTAAACAGATGGATCAACTAAAAGAAATCAATAAAAAGCTGAAAGATAAATCAACCAGCCTCTACAAACAAAAAGGCAATAAATCGACAGCTGATCTATTCAAGACCCCATCTTACAAGGAACTACATCCTGCAGAATCTGAATCAAGCTCAAGTTCAAGTGAATCAGAGTCTAGTAGCTCTTCAACGGAACAACAATAAGCCTTAAAAGCAGTCCTATTTGGACTGCCTTTTTAGATTAAACAATTATCAATCGTACTTAACTGGAAAATCATAATCCTCATAGCACTCGCCTCAAACATATTTCTTGCTAGTTTGCTATAAGCGTGATTAAATAGGATTTGTAAGAAAACTTATAAAGGAGAACCGATATGAATCCAATGGAATTATTTAACCAAGTAAAAGAAATGATCGAAAAGAAAGATTTCGAAGCTGCTAAAAAGTTTGTCGATGAAAACAAAGATGATTTGGGCGAGTACTTCGACCAAGCTAAATCTCTTGTGTCAGGCAACGAAATGGTCAGTGGCGCTTTAGACAAGATTAAAGGTCTATTCTAAGACGAAATCCCCGCAGTCAATAGGATTGCGGGGGCTTTTTATGTCTAGAAGTCCTATTTAGAGACGGTGCCTAGCTTAGTCAAAAGTTCTTTAGAACAAGCAAAAAAAGAGATTCCCTAAGGAACCTCTTTTTATTCTATATGACTATAGAATTATTTTTTCAAGTTGTAGAATGATTTCAAACCACGGTATTCTGCAACTTCACCAAGTTGGTCTTCGATACGAAGCAATTGGTTGTATTTAGCGATACGGTCAGTACGTGACAATGAACCTGTCTTGATTTGACCAGCGTTAGTTGCAACTGCGATATCAGCGATTGTTGAATCTTCAGTTTCACCTGAACGGTGTGATACTACTGCTGTGTATCCAGCTTCTTTCGCCATTTCGATAGCGTCGAAAGTTTCAGTCAAAGTACCGATTTGGTTAACTTTGATAAGGATTGAGTTAGCAGCGTGTTCTGCAATACCTTTTTCAAGGTAAGCTGTGTTAGTTACGAAGAAGTCGTCACCAACCAATTGAACTTTACCACCAAGACGTTCAGTAAGAGCTTTCCAACCGTCCCAGTCGTTTTCGTCCATACCATCTTCGATAGTGATGATTGGGTATTTGTTAACCAATTCTTCAAGGTAGTCGATTTGTTCTGCAGCAGTACGAACAGCAGCGCCTTCACCTTCAAATTTAGTGTAGTCGTAAACTTTACGTTCTGCATCGTAGAATTCAGATGATGCACAGTCAAATCCGATAAATACGTCTTTACCTGGTACATATCCAGCAGCTTCGATAGCTTTGATGATAGTTTCAACACCATCTTCAGTTCCGTCGAAACGAGGTGCGAAACCACCTTCGTCACCTACGGCTGTTTCAAGTCCACGTTCTTTAAGGATTTTCTTAAGTGCGTGGAAGATTTCAGCACCCCAACGAAGAGCTTCTTTGAATGTTGGTGCACCAGCAGGTACGATCATGAATTCTTGGAAAGCGATTGGAGCGTCTGAGTGAGAACCACCGTTGATGATGTTCATCATTGGAGTTGGAAGAACTTTAGTGTTGAATCCGCCAAGGTAGCTGTAAAGTGGAACTTCAAGGTAGTCAGCAGCTGCGCGTGCTACAGCGATAGACACACCAAGAATAGCGTTGGCACCAAGTTTACCTTTGTTTGGAGTACCGTCAAGAGCGATCATTGCGCGGTCAATACCTTGTTGATCACGTACGTCGAATCCGATGATGTGTTCAGCAATAACGTTGTTTACGTTATCAACTGCTTTTTGAGTACCAAGACCACCGTAACGAGCTTTGTCACCATCACGAAGTTCTACTGCTTCGTGTTCACCAGTTGAAGCTCCTGAAGGAACCATACCGCGACCGAATGCACCAGATTCAGTGTAAACTTCTACTTCAAGTGTTGGGTTACCGCGTGAGTCAAGGACTTCGCGTGCGTAAACATCAGTAATAATTGACATTACAATACTCTCCTTATGAGTTAAAATTTTTTACACCTATATATTACCATAATATCAAGGCTTAAGCAAATTAAAACCAGAATTTTCTAGCGATTTTCTATTTTTTAATATTTTCAATTGTTTTTGAAAATCTCAGAAAACGACCTGAATGAAAAGGAATTCAAAATATTGTATAATACAAGTAGAAAACTAAGAGGAGATTCCTATGACTTCACTTGAAAACAAAGTACTCCAATGCGCTAGTGGCGAAAAACGCCTTAACCCCGATGAACTTCGTCAGTATTTTGGAACCTATGCGGAACGTGTAGTCCTAGCTGTTCTATTGGAAAATGCTGAAAAGAAAACTGTAATTGACCATTTTCCGCAGATCTTAAAAGACTTACAAGCCGTTTACCCGAATCTTAGTCTCAAGCTATCGCCAAAATTAGCTGACCAGATACAATTTACCTATATCAAAACGGCTCAAGCACTCAACATTTCAGCTACTATCGTGGACGAGGCCAAGGCCCATTCACCATACGGTCTTATTGTACATAGTAATCAAGCAGAGAATCTTGATAAAGTGTTATTTTCAGAGCTCTATCCTGATACCCTCGCTCCTAAAGAAACTGAACCTGTTACTGAAAAAAAAGGATTTTTCGCTAAACTATTTGGAAAATAAAAGCTGACGCAACGTCAGCTTTTTCTTATATCACAATGTTTTACTGAGCTTGATGAGATTCCCAATATTGAGTCCTGTTCGATAGAGATTCTCCTTGGCAGCAGCTAAAACTTGGTCTAAGTCTGATACTTGTCCAATAATGGGAAAGGCAGCTGAAATACCTGCTACTGGAAAATCAGGCAAGTCATCCTTCAGACTACCGCAGATAGCAATGACAGGAATAGCTGATGGTGTCCGCCTAGCCACCCCGACCGGTGCCTTACCAGACAAGGACTGGCTATCCATACGTCCTTCTCCTACTATAACCAAATCAGCAGACATCACACGTTGGTCAAAATCAACACAATCAAGTACAAAGTCAATCCCTGATTTAATTTCTGCACCTGCAAAGGCCACCAGGCCTGCAGCCATACCTCCTCCCGCCCCTGAACCAGCCAGTTTTAAAACTTCTGGAGCAAAGTTAGTGTAGAATTGTGACATATCTTGATCAACTTTTTTAAATTGTGAAGGAGACAAGCCTTTTTGTCCACCAAAAATATAGGTTGCTCCATCTCGGCCACACAGGGGGCTATCTACGTCAGTAATCAGACGAATGGTGACACCAGACAAATCAAGCTTATTTTTAGAGAATACCTTCTTAATGAGACCAAGATTAGCACCTATTGGCTCAAGCTCCTGTCCTTCAGAATCATAAAAACGATAACCCAATCCATATGCCATACCAATACCACCATCATTGGTAGCAGATCCACCTACGCCTATAATAAACTCTCGGATGCCAGATTGAACCAAATGAACAATTAGTTCACCTACGCCTTGTGTCGTTAGAGCTAGAGGATTTCGTTTTTCCTTAGAAATATGCTCTAAGCCACAAATCGCAGCCATTTCAAAAATGGCAGTCTGACCATTACTGGCAAAAGAAACACTTCCATCACTTGTATAGGCATGAGGAATCTTGATACTTTTCTTCTCAAGATTTAGATTTTCAGCAAGAGCATCTAAGGTCCCTTCACCACCATCGCCTATTGGCATAAGGTCAAAATCAGCGTCGGGTAAGGCATTTTCAAAGCCCGATTTGAGAGCTAAGGCGACCTCTTTTGCAGATAAACTTTCCTTAAATGAATCAGGTGCAATCAAAATTCGCATGATGTCCTCCTTCTATTTTTCTTTTAGGTAAGGGGATAAGGCCTGAACTAACTCTTCCGTCATATGTCTAGGACCCCGAACAGTTTTAATACCTAAACTCTTTAGTCTATCACTATCAAAGTCAGTGTCATTAAAAGTGTATAAGGGCTTAATCCGCATCAACTCTTTAATACTCTCCTCTTCACGATAACCTTGATTAGGGATATTTGCCTCTAAAACCTGACAGACGTAACGGATGGCCTTGGTAGGTGCCGTAATATAGATAGCCACAAAATCTCCCTTTTGCATACTAGCTTTCTGTGTCCAAAGAATCTCCTCATTTGCGGAAAACTCATCCCCAATATCGTAGTATTTCAAATTTACCGGGATAATCCAATAATGAGGCTCCGAAGCCTTTCTAAGATGTTTGGGAGCCACTAGGGAACGACTTTCACTAAGAAGCTCAAAAATGGTCTGGTCCGGCAAGGTCTCATCTAAAACAAGACTAACCCAGGTCTTCTTGGACATATGGTAGCTAGGAAAAACGCCATCCATTTTCAAGAGCTTATCCATTTGCGTCGGATTAACCTTGAGGTTAACCACATCATATGTTAATTCTGCCTTTTCTCCATCAAGCCCTAGTTTTTCTCCCTTAAGAGGAAAAAACAAGGCATACCATTTACCATCAACTCTAAAAGATAGATAGCTTGGTTCCTTCTCGAAAGGTTGGTCTGCTTGGTCTGAAAATTCTTGAGCTAAAAATTTAGCCAGGCGATTAGCTTGTGGAAATGAGAATAATTGATCTTCATAACAAGAATCAGCTACCTGTGACAGAAGTTCTCCATAAGCTTCTCTGACTTGACCAACGTAAGTTCCAGTAGCCTGAGGACTCCTGAAGATATCATAAGGCTCATCAAAATCACTATCGACAACCTGTCCCGTCAGCTTACCTTCTAAATCAATAAACAATCGAGCTTCAAGTTCTTCAGCTATCAGTGTTTTTCTGAACTCATAGCCTTGCTCGGTAGCTGTAAAACCAAAAGGCTCTAGGCTATCAGGTTTTAGGACTTTCTTTTTAAAATAAGCATCCTCAAAAGTCATTGGTTCTCCCTTTTTCTAAAAAAGAGAAGTTGAGACAAACTTATGTCCCAACTCCTTTTTTATTTTGTTGACTGACGTAAGGTAATACCGTGATTAAGAATAACATCTTTTTCTTCAAGCTCTTCCTTATTCATGATTTTAGTCAACATACGCATGCTAACTGCCCCTAAATCATAGAGAGGATGATTAATACTAGAAAGGTTTGGACGTGTGTAGCTTGTAATTGGTGAGTCATTGCTTGTGATGATTTCGAAGTCTTCTGGAACTGATTTACCTGCAGCAAAGAGGCCATTCAAGAGACCCGCAGCCAATTCATCTTCCCCAACATAGGCAGCAGTGGCACCAGAGTTCAAGACACGTTGTGCTAAATCAAAGCCGTCTTTATAGCTATATTTAGCTTCAAAGACAAGTCCTTCATTGTAGCGCAAATTATTCTTTTCAAGTCCAGCCTTATAACCAACTAGACGGAGCTTGCCATTAATATCATCAATTAGTGGTCCTGATACAAAGGCAACCTTTTCATTATTCTTGGCAAGCTGCGTTACAGAATCCTCAACGGCAGCTTTATAGTCGATGTTAACACTCGGTAATTGGTGTTCGAGGTCTACTGTTCCTGCTAGAACAATCGGCGTACGGGTACGAGAAAATTCTGCACGAATTTTTTCCGTCAAGTGGTAACCCATGAAGATGATACCGTCTACTTGTTTGGCAAATAGAGAGTTAATCACGGTAACTTCATGATCGTCATTTTCATCACTAGATGCAAGAACAATATTGTACTTGTACATCGTAGCAATATCATCAATCCCCCTTGCTAAAGTAGCAAAATAACTATTAGCAATATTTGGAATAACAACTCCTACAGTAGTGGTTTTCTTACTCGCCAAGCCACGCGCAACCGCATTTGGACGGTAATCCAAACGATCAATGACCTCAAGCACTTTTTTTCGGGTGTTTTCTTTTACATTTTTATTTCCATTTACCACACGAGACACAGTCGCCATCGAAACACCTGCTTCACGCGCAACGTCGTATATAGTAATTGTTTCATCAGTATTCATAAAAACACTTCCTTTCTCATTTTACGCTCACTTATTCATGCTAATTGTATCAGATTCTGAAAACACTTTCAATTATTTTGACTGATTTTTTACAAAAAAATGAAAGGGATTCCTTCTTTATGGTTACGAGGAAGAAAGCCATTTCAGAAAAAGGCCTCTCATTTCGTGTTTCCAAGACTATCCATCGCTTACAAAACTAGCCTAAAAAAGTCTCAATGAAAGTAAATGATTTAATGAAAAGCCAAAAAACAACTTGCATTTTCCCTATAAAAGTGACAGAATGAGTGTAAGAAATACAAAGGAGTTTTTTCTATGTCTAAACTTGATCGCATTCGTCATTTTTTGAATGAAAATAAAGCAGGGCTAGCTATTGTTTCAGATCCTGTAACTGTCAATTATCTTACTGGTTTTGATTGTGACCCACATGAACGCCAAATGTTCCTCTTCGTCTACGAAAATCGTGAACCTGCCCTCTTTGTTCCTGCTCTTGAGGTTGCACGTGCCTCTGCTGTACTCGACTTCCCAGTCTTTGGTTATGTGGATTCTGAAAATCCATGGCAAAAAATCAAAGCTGGTCTAGCAAGTACAGACAGCTCTATTATTTATGCAGAGTTTGACAATCTCAATGTGACTAAGTTCCAAGGATTGCAAACAGTCTTTGAAGGTCGCTTTGAAAACTTGACACCATTCATTCAAAAAATGCGCGTTATCAAGTCAGCTGATGAAATTCAAAAAATGATTGTTGCCGGTGATTATGCTGATAAAGCTGTTAATATCGGTTTCGACAATATCTCTCTTGACGTTACTGAAACAGACATCATTGCTCAAATCGAATTTGGCATCAAACGCTTGGGCTATGAAATGAGCTTTGAAACTATGGTCTTGACTGGTAACAATGCAGCCAACCCACACGGCATTCCTGGAAGCAACAAAATTGAAAAAGATGCTCTTCTTCTCTTCGACTTGGGCTGTATGGTGAATGGCTATGCTTCAGATATGACGCGAACAGTCGCTGTTGGAAAACCCGATGATTTCAAAAAAGAAATCTACCACTTGACTTTAGAAGCTCAACAGGCTGCCCTAGATATGATTAAACCAGGTGTAACTGCCAGCGAAGTCGATGCTGCAGCACGTAATGTTATTGAAAAAGCTGGTTATGGTGAATACTTCAACCACCGCCTCGGACACGGTATCGGAATGGATGTGCATGAATTCCCTTCAATCATGGAAGGAAATGACTTGGTAATCGAAGAAGGAATGTGCTTCTCTGTTGAACCAGGTATTTACATTCCTGAAAAAGTTGGTGTTCGTATCGAGGACTGTGGTTATGTGACAAAAGATGGCTTTGAAGTCTTCACACACACACCAAAAGAATTGCTCTATTTTGATGTCTAATTAATAAACATGGGTCTTCAATTAAATTGAAGATCTTTTTGTTTGTAGCCAAATCGAAAACACCAAAAAAGCTGACTCATCGAGAGTCAGCTTTTACTATTTTTCCTCATGCTCTTGTCTAAGATAGTCAAGTCCTTCTTCAATCCATCCTGGCATTGCTTCTGCCAAGGGTTTAAAGCCATAGTTCAAACGACTATCAGAGAAACGATGACGATGAGGGATTTTATTTTTTTCTTCCTCAAGGGTTCTCAAAGAAAGACTAGCCTTTTGTGTAAATTCATCAAAATCAACAACTTGAACCAAGACCTCCTGGTCTACCTTGAGGGTATTGTAGATGTTGTCGATATAACCTGTCTTAATCTCCGAGATGTGAATCAAGCCTGTGGTACCATTTTCCAATGAAACAAAGGCACCGTAAGGCTTGATGCCTGTGATAACACCCCTAAGCTTGTCTCCAATTTTCATCTTAGTCTGCTACCTCAACTGTTTCAATCACAACATCCTCAAGTGGCTTATCTTGAGCCCCAACCTCAACATTGGCAATCTCATCAAGCACCTTGTAAGAGTCTTCATCCACCAATTGACCAAAGACTGTGTGGCGACGGTCTAGGTGAGGTGTTCCACCATTTTCAGCATAAGCTTCCGCGATTGGTGCTGGCCAACCACCACGTTCGAGTTCCTTTTTAGCATAAGGAATTTCAGGCGTTTGAACGATGAAGAACTGACTACCATTAGTATCTGGTCCAGCATTGGCCATAGAAAGCGCACCACGGAGGTTATAGAGCTCTTCAGAAAATTCATCCTGGAAGCTACCACCAAAGCTTGACTCACCACCCATACCAGTACCAGTTGGGTCACCACCTTGAATCATAAAGTCCTTGATAATACGGTGGAAAATCACACCGTCATAGTAGCCACTCTTGGCCAAATTGACAAAGTTAGTAACTGTTAATGGTGCATGATCAGGGAAAAGCTTGATGACCAAATCACCATGGTTTGTTTTAATTGTTGCGACTGGACCTTCTACTGCATCCAAGTCAAGTTGTGGGAAATGAAGTTCTTTTTCTACCAATCCGAGTTCCTCCAAGGCATTGAAAATGCCATCTTCTTCTACTGTTCCTGTAACGTAATCTGCTTTTTCTTTCAGTTCTGGTGTGGCATTACCCATGGCAACCTTAAGTCCAACATAGTCAAAAATCTCCATATCGTTTGGACCATCCCCAAACATCATAGCATTGACCGGTTTAAGGTTTTCATGCTCCAAGACATGCTCGACACCAGATGCTTTTGAGATACCATTTGCTACGACGTCAGATGAGTGTTCATGCCAAGGTACCATACGAACATGTGTCGCAAGTTCTTCTGGTAACTCAAGCTCACCATCATTTTCCGCAAAAGTCCACATATGGTAAACATCGTTCGACAAGTGGAAGTCTGGCTCCACATCACAAAGACCATAGACTGGTTTCATAGCATCATCAATCAAACCTGAACGCTCTGAGACAACTGGCTTATCCTTACCAGCAAAGCCCCAAGCAATCCCAATCTCTTTACACCAAGCAACAAAAGCTTCTGTAACCTCACGAGCTAGGGGCTGGTTATAAATTTCTTCCCCTTTTCGATTAATCACATAAGTTCCATTGATGGTTACAAAATAATCGGGCTCTAGGTCTCGAATGTCCTCAACGACACCATAGTAGCCACGTCCTGTGGCAATCCCCGTCAAAATTCCTTTTTCTTTAAGCCCTTTGAAAACAGCCTTAATAGATTCAGGAATGTAGCCTGTCTTTTTGACACGAAGGGTGTCGTCAATGTCGAAGAAAACAATCTTTGTCTTCTTGGCCTTGTATTTTGTTTTAGCATCTACTGGCATCGCTAATCTCCTTTACAGTATCACGACCAGAGTTAGGTATAACTACTATCCCAACTAAAGACCGTATGGTACTCCCATTATATCATGTCTTAAAGCCAAAAACAAAAAATCATCTAGGACTATAGCAGTCTTAGATGATAGGCGTTTTAACGGTTAACACTCTTGATAATACGTTTGATATCACGCTCTTGTTCACGACGTTTGATAGACTCACGCTTATCGTAGTCGTGTTTCCCTTTGGCAATACCAAGCAACACCTTGGCAAAACCGTTTTTTAGGTATACCTTCAAAGGAACCAAGGTCATCCCTGTTCCCTTAAGGTCATTTTGAAGTTTGGTGATTTGCTTTTTCTTAAGCAATAATTTTCTCGTACGGTCTGGATCCTGATTCCAAATATTTCCTTGCTCAAAAGGAGCAATATGAACATTGATTAACCAGGCCTCACCATTCTTGATTTGGGCATAGCCATCTTTTAGTTGGATGCGTGCCGCACGAACGGATTTAATCTCCGTCCCTGTCAGCACGATACCCGCTTCAATAGTATCAACGATACTATAGTCATGTCTAGCCTTTTTATTCTGAGCAACAACATTGCCTTCACCCTTTGGCATAGCAGTCCCTCCATTCTCATCCTATTTTCGTTTTTTAGCAACGTCCTTGTAGAAAGGTTTGTTCCCTTTCTTCTTACGACGGCCACTCTCACGTCCCTTGTTATCATTATGAGGACGGTTTTGATTCTTACGCTTGTCGGGTTTCTTAGATGACTTACGTTTTTCGTCATAAGAGCCTTTACGACCATTAGCATCTTGACGGTTACGGTTATCCCCACGTTTACCACGACGTTCGAAGTCTCCATTTTGACGGTCACGACGTGGGCCTCTATTGCGGAAGGCTTTCGCCTTTTCTTCACGTTCCTGACGAGCCTTGTGGTCTACTTTTTCAGTGACATCATACTCGCTTGGAAGGTATTGGAAGTCAATGTCTCCGGTTTCCTTATCCGCACGTGTTAACTTGACACGGATAGGCTGACCAACTCGGAAAGTCTTACCAGTTTTCTCACCCTGAAGTGTCATGGTACGTTCATTGTAATTGTAAAATTCTGGAAGGGTCGTGATGTGAACCAAACCTTCGATAGTGTTTGGCAATTCCACAAACATACCGAATTTAACCACACTTCCGACAATACCATCGAATTCTTGACCAACAAACTCTTCCATGTATTCCGCTTTTTTCATAGCTTCAACGACACGTTCAGCATCAATGGCACGACGTTCAAGAGTTGAAGATGATGTCGCTAACTCAGGAATAACCTCTTCAAAATGTTCACGTGTTTCTTGAGACATATTGTTAGTGTACTCACGAATCATTCGGTGAACCAAGAGGTCTGGGTAACGACGGATTGGACTAGTAAAGTGGGTATAATACTGAGCCGCAAGTCCATAGTGTCCGTGGTTGTGTTCTGAATAGCGGGCTTGTTGCATTGAACGAAGCAGCATCATGTTCATGACCTCTGCTCCAGGTTTTCCCTGAACTTTGGCCATAAACTCTTGCAAATCTAGCTGATCCATCTTATTGGCAGTTCCTTTAATTTGAACACCAAAGATAGAGGCATAATCCATGAAGCGTTGCAATTTCTCAGCTTTTGGCTCTTCGTGGATACGGTAAATAAATGGCAACTTAGCCTTGGCGAAGTGCTCTGCCACACATTCATTGGCAGCCAACATGAAGGATTCAATCATTCGCTCGGCTGTTCCACGTTCACGCACCACGATATCCACTGGCATCCCCTTCTCATTGACCAAGATACGAGCTTCAGATGTATCAAAGTTAAGGGCACCACGACGCTCACGCATGTCTTCTAAAATCTTATGCAGTTCTGCCATAGCTGATACAGAATCCATGATTGGTTTAAACTGCTCAATCTTTTCTGGATTTCCAGCCAACATCTCATTGACATCACTGTAGGTCATACGGAAGGTTGTATTAATCACAGATTGACAAATCTTATGATTAACCACCTTACCTTTTGGAGTAATCTCCATAATGGCTGATTGCGTCAAGCGATCAACATTGGGATTTAGTGAACAAATACCATTTGAAAGACGCTCAGGCAACATTGGTACCACGCGGTCTGTCACATAAACAGATGTCCCACGTGCTACGGCCTCACGGTTAAGAGCAGAACCTTCAGTGACATAGTAAGACACATCGGCAATATGAACACCAAGTTCAAAGTTACCATTTGGCAAACGTTTGATATGGACCGCATCGTCCAAGTCCTTAGCATCGGCTCCGTCAATAGTAAAGGTTACTTCTTGACGAAGGTCAACACGACCAACGAGGTCTTCTTGACTCGGTGCATCTGGGACAGCTTCTGCCTCGGCCATGACATCCTCTGGGAACTCTGAAACAATATCCATTGATTCCAAAACTTCCAAGACATCAATACCAGCATCTCCCTGATGACCAATAATGTCACGAACACTTCCTACGAAATAATCATAGTGACGGTTAGGGTATTTTTCAATATCAACCTTGATAATTTCAGTACCATCTAGGGCAACTGGTTCTTTCTTGATGTAAATTGGCTGCTGAATTTTTTGGTTTTTAGACTTAATGTAACCCGCATAAGGTTCTTTCTCGTCGCTAAGGATAAATTTCCCTACAACAGTCTTAAGCGAACGTTCTACGATTTCAACAACTCGAGCTTCGGCTGCTGTCCCACGTAAACGATCTGCTGGCTTCTTGATGACAACGGCAACAGTATCACCATCAATGGCATGGCCAACATCATTACGACCAATGAACATATCATCTTCACTGTCATCGACATGTAAAAAACCAAAGCCGTTCTTATTGGCACGGAAGACACCTTCAACAGTCACCTGATTAGGATTTTCTTTCTTAGGACGCAAGGATACAGAGCCATCTCGGTTAAAACGCAACTGTCCCTTACTTTCCATGGCTGATATGGCCTTGATGAGCTGAGGGAACTTTTCTCCCCCAGCATGATTAAGAGCCTGGGCAATGTCGTTTACACTGGATTTCCCATGCTCCTTCAAATAATTTATAATAGATTCTTTCATGATTTCCTTTTCTTTTATTTATTGACTATAACGCAAAAAATGAGCCAACCTCAGTCAGCTCATTACTTACTTGAGAGAATGGAAAGGACGATTGCATCTACAATCCATAGAAAAACCATGATTCCTGTAAAGCGTTGCATAAAGGCTTCAAAACCACGTGGTTTACTACGTTCAAATAGTGCTTCTGACCCACCACCATCAAAGACATTGCTACTTGGATTTTTTTGTGGCTGCATGAATACCGCAATCACAATAATAGCTGACATCACCAAGAGCAGCGTTAATAATAAGTCGTACATAGTTATTCCTCCGAAAAAGTCCTTTTTATTCTACCATAGAACCCTTTAAGATTCAACATGTAAGGTTACTTTTCTATCCTTAGGGCAGAATTTGGGTACCTGAATTTTCTCAGGATGATTCTGTTTATTTTTACTTGTGAGATAGTTGATGCTCCCACATTCACTACACTTTAAATTGATTTTAACTCTCACCTATATTCTTGACTCCTAGCGATTTTCTAAAGATGATTAAGGACCAGACGAAATTTCCAAAGACGATCATTGCAGTCACAAAGAAGACCCAGCGATAACCTAGTCCTGTCGCAACTGCTGACCCAACAAAGGGACCTAAAACCTGTCCAATATATGAAAAGCTTTGATTAAAGCTAAATATTCTTGAGATTCCTTCCTTGGGTGTCATCTTGGTCAATAAAGAATTGACACTAGGCATAAGGGCACCCACACCAAAGCCATAGGCAAAACGTAAGATACCCAGTTGCAAGGCTGAACCAGCAAAACCACAGAGGAAATACAAGAGAAAGCTATAAAATAGCCCCATTAAAAGCAAGCGATGATTCCCAATACGGTCTCCCAGTTTTCCCAGATAAGGGGTACTTAAGAGACTAGAGAAGCCCATAGCAGAAACAATTAACCCTGAGTAAAAAAGGATATTTTCCCTCTGACCTAGATAGCGAATGTAAAGGGCCAACATAGGAGCAATCGATTGGGCAGAAATCTGGATAATCATACTGGTCACAAAAAGTCCAATCAGCATAGATTTGCTGGGAATTTTTGCAAAAACTTGAGAAAGGGTCATCATCTCTCCCTTTTCGACAGGCTGGAAATTCTCTCTCAAACCAAAAATCGTCAAGAGGCAGCAGATAAATAGAATGAGTCCAACCAACAAAAAGGTCCCCCTCATACCAAACGCTTCAGACAAGGTACCACCTAACAAAGGGCCAATCAGAACACCTGCCGTTAGACCCGTAGACAAGGTCCCCAAGGCATAGCCAGAACGGTTCTGAGGAACCTGACTAGCAATTAATGCTGTGGCATTTGGGACATAGCCCGCAAACAAACCATTCAGCGTTCTCAAGAAAAGTAGCCAGAAAACATTTGGGACTAAGGCAAGACCTCCCATTGTAAAAGTCATCACCATACTTGCCCTGATCATCATGGGCTTTCGACCATAACGGTCAGCCAGGCGTCCCCAAACAGGAGAAACCAAGGCAGAGGCTAAGGCAGAGATGGCAACAGACAAGCCAGCATACCATTCGACCATATCTCCTTTAACACCAAGTTCCTCAATGTAGAGGGCCATGAAAGGCATAACAATGGAGAAACTAGCTCCAGTAAAAAAGGTTCCTATCCATGCAATTTTAAGGTTACGTTGCCAATCAGTACTTTTAAGCTCTTTTTGGCGCAAATAATCGTCTTCTTTCTAAAATTCACTATCCATTATATCACAATGGCTAGCTATGAGGAGCTCGTTAAATCATTTATTGCACTCTTAACCTTTTTCTTCAAATCATCGAGACTACCGTTATTATCAAGAACCAAGCTGGCATAGGGCATTTTCTCAGCTAAAGACATCTGGCTATCAATACGCAGCTTAGCTTCCTCAACACTTAAGTGATTACGTTTCATCAAGCGTTGGCACTGGATCTCCGGTAACACTGCCACCAACCAAATCTGATCAAACCAGTCCTGATACCCATTCTCAATAAGCAAGGGAATATCCATGAAAAAAACATCTTCTTTCTTAGCTAAATAATCCTTTTGCGCTGCTAGTTCCTCTCGAATAATCGTCCCTTGAATCTCAGCAGACCGCTGTCTCATCTCCTCATTGGAAAAGATCAGTTGCCCTAGTTTAGGACGGTTCAATTCCCCATTAGAAAGAAGAATTTCCTCTCCCAACCAATCGAGTAAGGCACGGTACAAACGGCCCCCTTGAGCCTGCATGTCGTGTACAAGCTGATCAGCGTCAATGACCTTGTAACCTGCCTCTTTAATCATTTCAACAACAGTAGATTTTCCTGAAGCAATACCACCTGTTAACCCAATAATCATCGTTTCTGACAATGAGGACACAAATGTGTTCCTCTCCCTCCTAACTTGATTTTCTCAATTGTGCTTGCGCAGCGTGGACAAGGCTGTCCCGTCTTTCCGTAAACCTGCAAATAGTTCTGCATGGTCCCATCCTCACCAAGGGCATTACGATAAGTCCTTATAGTTGAGCCACCTTTTTCAATTCCTAGCTGTAAAATAACAATCGTTTGATCATGGACTCGCTTCATGGCTGCCTTGCTGAGTTTCTTTGCTGGCGTCTCAGGATGAACCTTGGCTGCCCAAAGCACCTCATCAACATAGATATTGCCTAGACCAGCCACCAATTTCTGCTCCAAAAGGAGACTTTTAATGGGCTTTGCAGAGGTCATCAAGGCTCTCTCAAACGGGGCGTATTTAAAAGCCTTCTTAGTAGGCTCAGGACCAAGCTTTTTCTTTGTAAAATAAGCCTCCTCTTGATTTTTAGCCAATAAATCAAAGGTCCCAAACTTGCGGACGTCCTGATAAACAAGAGTCGAGCCATCATCTAAGATAAAGAAAAGATGGAAATGCTTATTAGCAGGGACCTGATCCGTAAACAAGAGGTATTTCCCTTCCATGCGCAAGTGGGAAATCATAATCAACTGTCCAAAATCAAAAATCAAGTACTTGCCTCTACGTCGCATGGCTTGAATAGTTTGGCCAGGTAAGTCATTCAAAAAACTATCGTAGGAGGTCTTAATCATTTTCGGGACCTTAACTTCAACAGACGAAATGGTCCGACTTACTACCAATCTTTCTAACCCTCGTCTAACAGTTTCTACCTCAGGTAACTCAGGCATTTGCTCCTCCTTCTAACAAGAAAGCCGAGCAAATGCCCAGCTTTTTAATATTCTTTTTCGTTGTATCCGAAATCGGCAAGATCTAATTTCTTATCACGCCAATTTTTCTTAACCTTAACCCAGGTTTCAAGGAAGACCTTGTCCCCTAGCATAACTTCAATATCTTTACGGGCAAGGGTACCAATTTTCTTGAGCATGGAACCTTGTTTACCAATGACAATGCCTTTTTGGCTGTCACGCTCAACCATGATCGTCGCACGAATATGAATCTTATCCGTGTCTTCATCACGCTTCATCTCATCAATGACAACAGCAACAGAGTGTGGAATTTCTTCACGTGTCAACTGAAGGACTTTTTCACGAATCATCTCCGATACCAAGAAACGCTCTGGGTGGTCGGTGATTTGGTCCGCTGGGAAATATTGGAACCCTTCCTCAAGGTTATCACTCAAGACATCCACAAGATGAGAAACATTGTTTCCTTGGAGGGCAGATATCGGAATAATCTCCTTGAAATCCATTTGTGTACGGAAATCCTCAATCTGCTCTAGGAGCTGATCTGGATGAACCTTGTCAATCTTATTGATTACCAAGATAACTGGAACCTTAGCTTGTTTAAGACGTTCGATAATCATATTATCACCCTTACCACGAGGCTCATCAGCTGGTACCATAAAGAGGACGGTATCCACTTCACGAAGGGTTGAATAAGCAGATTCCACCATGAAATCTCCAAGAGCCGTCTTAGGCTTGTGAATCCCTGGTGTATCGATAAAGACAATCTGTTCCTTATCAGTTGTGTAAATCCCCATAATTTTATTACGGGTTGTTTGAGCCTTATCACTCATGATAGCAATTTTTTGCCCCATAACATGGTTCAAAAACGTTGATTTTCCTACATTAGGACGGCCAATAATAGCCACAAATCCTGATTTAAATGTCATATAACTTCTTTCCTATTTCCTTTTAATTGAAAATTAAGTGCCAAATTTTAGGTATAAAAACAATCATACCTGTAATGAGTGCATAACAAGAAACCACTAAAACAGCCCCTGCAGCCATATCCTTGGCATTTTTGGCTAGCATCGAAAAGTGATATTTACTGGCCAAATCGACAACATTTTCAATGGCAGAATTAACAATCTCTAGGGCAATTACGAGAAAAACTGCCATCAAAAGAAAGAGCCATTCTGTCGCAGACACACGAAAAATCAAGCCAGCCAATACCACCAAGATAGCTGAAACCAAATGCTTGCGCATGTTGCGTTCTTCTTTAAAAGCTGTGATAATCCCTGTTAGAGCAAACTCAAAACTAGCTGTAAATTCTCTGTTTTTCCACTTTTTTTGTGGGTTATTGTCGCGTAAGTCCATAAGCAGTCAAAATTTCTTCCTGTAATCCAAACATTTCCGCTTCTTCTTCTGGGGTGTAATGGTCGTAGCCATTGATGTGAAGAAAACCGTGAACAGCCAAGAAGCCCATCTCACGCTCGAAACTATGACCATAATCCTCAGCTTGCTCGTGAGCCTTATCAACAGAAATAAAGAGTTCACCGATATAACTATCAAACTCTCCCATCATTTCAGCTAATTCAGGATTTTCAGCCAACTCTTCCTCATCAAAGCTAATGTCTAATTCAGGCTTATACTCCAAACTAATAACATCCGTTGGACGGTCCGTATCACGATATTCCAGGTTTAGCTCGTGGCTACGTTCATTGGTTACAAATGTAACCGCCATTTCCTTGTCTTCCTTGCCGAGTCTTTGTGCTGCAAAATCTAGCAACTCCAAGGTTTGTTCTTTTAATTTCTCAGAGACTTGTCCAGTCTCATCAATCATTTCAATATACATAAGATACTTTAGGAACGGCTATGATCACTTCAAGCATAGAACCGCTCGCTTCCTTTCACTAACTCATTAGCTTTTTTATACAAATACTCAAATACATAGAATACTAGTCCAGAGTATTTTTGGTCTAATATTAATCACCTCATTATACCATAAGGACACAGAAAAAGCAGACTTAAGGCTAATTGTCTGCTTTTTGTAGGACCTCTCTGGGAATCGCTTACTTATCTAAATTATCCTTAAGACGTTGAATATGAATGGTTAAAAAGACTTGTTCGTCTAAACTTAGCTCAAAGACATAACTTGTCTTGATATAGGTAGCAATCTTTTGGGTACAGATAAAGGACTCCCGATAATTTATCTTAACTTGTTCGTAAAGGAAAGCATCATTCTTGCCACCACTAACTCCGCTCACAATACGTTGTGCTAGGTATTGGAGATGGGTCATAAAACGGTTATACGAGAAACTATCCTCCTCCAAATCATAACCAAAATGAAGACGGACAATGTCACTAATCCCAACCACAATTTGAGTCATCTGTCGATCTTTTTCATGGAGACCCGCATCTTTTTGTGCATTGACAAAATGTAAGGCGACAGAGGCAGCCTCATCATCTGCCAACTGGACTTCTAAATCCTTGGCAATCAAACGAAGGGCTTGTTTCCCAATTTCATACTCCCGAGGATAAAATTTTCGAACCTCCCAAGCCAAGGGATTCTGCAAAGAAACACCTTCTCTACTTCTTTCAATAGCGTAATGTAGGTGGTCAGCAAGGGCGATGAAAAAAGAGGGATCAAACTTGGTTTGCAAGACAGCCTCAGCAAAAGTAAGGATATTCAAAAAGACTTGCATTTCACCATCAGGTAAATTGACATAAACACGAGACCATTCCTCTACTGCCTCTGTATTTTCCAAAACAAAAGTCTTTTCAATCTTTTCCTTATCAACAAGGTCTCCGACCTTCTTTTGAAAACCTAGTCCCTTACCCATGACAATGTATTCCACATTATTATCCAAAGCTTGGGCAACATTGTTGTTTAAAACCTTTTCAATCTGCATCATGATTCCTCGTTATAAAAGCGCTTACTTTATTTTACCAAATTTTTAATGAGAAACCTACTTACTACAAACAAAAAGCGCTGGCCTGACCAACACTTTTTACTTATAGTTCTGTTCGATTTTCAATCGCTCTTAGCAAGGTCACTTCATCAGCATACTCAATGTCAGAACCGACGGCCAAACCACGCGCTAAACGAGTCACCTTGATTCCTGCAGGTTTAAGGACACGTGAAATATACATAGATGTTGCCTCACCATCTGCTGTTGCATTAGTGGCAATGATAACCTCGTCAACCTCGCTGTCCATAAGGCGGGTAATCAAACTTTTCAGGTTAATATCATCTGGCCCAACACCATTCATAGGGGAAATAAGCCCTTGGAGCACATGGTAGAGACCACGGTATTCCTGAATCTTCTCCATAGCTGAAACATCTTTGGAGTCTTCAACAACCAAAATCTTAGTACGGTCTCTGGTTTCATCGGTACAAATGTTACATGGATCATCATCTGTCAAACGACCACAGACCGAACAATAAGTCAATTCACGTTTTGCTGCCAAGAGGTTTTTTGCGAAATCGTTGACATCTTCATCAGACATACTAATGGTATAAAAAGCTAGGCGTGTCGCTGTTTTAGCCCCAATTCCAGGGAGTTTTGAAAAACTATCAATCAGCTTCGCAATCGGAGTAGGATAAAGCATGAAGGCCTCCTGTTCTATATATTTTTTATTCATCGCTTATCTTTTCTTTCATGGATAAGTCTTTAGCCAAGAACAAATACTCAAACACTATATCACAGAAAAATCCCTCGTGCAAGGCACAAGAGATTTTAGATGTTTAGTGAGTATTTTGATAAAGCTCCATAATAGATTTTACCGCAACTTGAGGGCTTTTACTCTTCCAATCAAGACCATGTGGGTACATGATTCCAACAGCCAACTTCGTACCATCTTTAGCGGTCGCATAGGCCACGGTATTAAGATTATATGTTTTTACTGTGTTACCTGAACTATCTGTCGTATAGGTTTCGGCTGTCCCTGTTTTACCACTGATTGGAATGATAGAGCTTGCCATAGCTTTACCAGTTGCAAGGCTAGATCCTGAATTAACGACATCATTAAAGCCTTGTTGGACAATACCCAGCTGCTCAGAATCGAGAGGTACGTTATTTAATACACGTGTATCTACCGTTGAGGCTAGAGTTCCTAGACTACCATTAGATCCTGCATCGTAGATACCTCCAACGATATGAGGGGCTACACGTTTACCACCATTGGCAATTGAAGCAACATACTGAGCTAGCTGAATGGTTGTATAAGAATCGTACTGACCAAAGGCCTCTGTCAGAACGTTGGCTACATTGTAATTCTTAGAAATGTAACCTTCTGATTCTCCAGGTAAATCAAGTCCTGTGGACACTCCCATACCAAAATCAGCATAGGTGTCACGAAGCGTCGTCATGGCCTTATCCATATTATCAGTCGACAAGGCCATGCCTGGAACATACTGTTGGCCAAGTAGTTTGATAGCAATCTGTACCATATAGGTATTTGATGAGTATTCTAGAGCCTGTGTCGCGGTAATAGCACGGCTACCTTGGTCTGTAAACCAAGATGTGATAGGGGCTGAACCGGCAATGTTGATGGGTTGGTCAGTCAAGACTTGGTTCCCATAGATAGCACCTGAACGCCAACCAGCAGTTAAGGTCGCTCCCTTAACAACAGATCCTGGAATGAAGACATCAGTGATTGTTCCTAAAGCATTGGCCTTAAAATCTTGTGCTCCTTGCTCATGTTTTTGCCCCGCCATAGCAAGCACAGCACCCGTGTCAGCATTCATAACCACTGCATACATTCCTTCAGAATAGGTTGCTTTATTCTCTGAAATTTCTGAAGAAAGCTGTTGACCTAGGATGTCTTCAACTCCCTTTTGGAAATCAAGGTCGATGGTCAACTGCAGATTGTTCCCCTTGCTGCCCTTTTGAGTGATTTTATCACTAGCAACTTTGCCTTCCTTGTCTACTGTAATCTCACGAACAGTATGTTTTCCTTGTAATTTCTCCTCGTATTCTTTTTCTAGATAAGACGTTCCTACACGGTCATTAAGGGCATACCCTTTTTTGAGGTATTCCTTAGCATCTTCTTGTGGCAAACCTGCTTCTGAACTTGAGACTTTCCCGATGAGAGGTGACAAGGCTGAATCAACCGTATGACGTTCCCAATCCTTAGCAACCGTAATACCATTGAGTTCCTTCTGTTTAGCTGCTACAATCGCAATTTGTTCAGGTGTCAAGTCTCCTGTTTTCAATGTGACTGTTGAGAAATTAGAAACAGCATTCATCTGTGAGTAAATGTAGACAATCTTAAGTTCACCCTCAGAGTAATCCACTGCTTCATCAGGAACTGCATCAACAGCATTGTTGTAAATAGTAGCTTCAGCTAATTTATTACCAAATTTATCTGTTTTCTTGTCGTTTGGAAGATCATTAACAACACGCTTATAAGTGGCAGAATCCGCTAGATAGAAATCTCGTTTTTGACGTGCTGTTACCTTCGTTTCCGTCAGAGTCACCATGGTCGCCAACTTTTCAGCGACCTTCTTCATCGTATCTGATGACACCAAATTGCTACGTGTAAAGGTGATAACATCCTTACTTTGGTTGGTCGTGAGGGCAACCCCTTTAGCATCAAAAATTTGCCCACGTTCGCTTGCAATCCTAACTGTATACTTAGAATTATCCTCTAATTTCTTCGTATAAAACGATTTGTTATAAACCTGCATATAGGTCAGACGTGCAAAAAGCAACAAAAAAAGGACAAAGACTACACCAAAAAGCAAGTAAACACGACGGGAGATGTTTACTGGCTTTCTAGGTTTATTCGCTCGTTTTTCTTTCCGTTTTTGGCGCCGTTTTTCCCATTTTTGACTGAGTTTTTTCGAAAATGATGTCACTTTTTTTCCTCTATGTTCTCATAAAAATTCTCTTTTATTTTATCACAAATAAGCTTTAGCAAACTTAAAAAAATGTCGAAATCTAAAAAAACTTGCCTCAATATAAGACATGTTTTTTTAGATTATAATGACAACTTTTTCATCCAACTAGGAATAGCTTTACTGATATGAGTCGGTAAAACCACATAGGCATTTTTAGCCAGATCATCTGCGATAGCTGAGTGAAGCCAGACAGCAACTGTAACTACTTTATAGGAGTCAATTGAAGCGAATTGGGCCAGAAAACCAGTAATCATACCAGCCAGGGTATCTCCCATGCCTCCTGTGGCTTGATAGGGTCCACCAACTTCTAAATGAGCTACTTTTTCACCTTGATAGACAGCGGTCTTGTGACTCTTGGCAACTAGGATTGTCCCAGCTTGGAACTCTCTCAGGGCTTTCTGAGTGTTAGAAACTGCCTGCTCTGGAATCCTTAAACCAGACAAGCGTTCCCATTCTTTTTGATGCGGGGTGAGAGTAAGATGACAATCTGGTAAGTCCTTCTTAGTCTTCTTAGCCAAAAGATTGAGAGCTGAACCATCAACAACCAAGTTCTGATCTGTCCTAATATTTGCTAGCACCAAGTCCATAGCCTGGCTAGCTGCACCATCCTCACCAAGACCAGAACCGATTAATACCACATCAGCTGCCCTAAGATTATCAAGAAATCTTTCAGTCTCCCTAAGGTCAAAAGCCATGGCTTCAGGGAGATGGGAATGAAGGGCTGTGATATTGTCACGATCCGTAGCTACTGTGACCAGGCCTGCCCCACTATTGACACAAGCTACGGCAGCCATAATGATGGCACCACCATAAGGGTAAAGCCCACCAACTAAAAGCACTCGACCGTAAGAACCCTTATGGGACTCTCTCAAGCGAGGTTTTATCACTTGCCTAGCTAAATCGTCATCAACTTTCATAAACTATCCTTTCGCACTACGAAGAGCAGCTTGATAGGTCTGTTCCATAAGCATGGTAATGGTCATAGGGCCTACACCACCTGGAACAGGCGTGATCATGCCAACCTTATCTTTCACTTGATCAAAATCAACGTCACCACAAAGTTTGCCTTCTTCATCACGGTTGATTCCCACATCAATGACAACGGCACCCTCTTTGACATAGTCTTCTGTTACAAATTTTGCACGTCCAATAGCTACAATCAAGACATCTGCCTTGCTACAAACCTTAGCCAAATGCGGTGTTCGTGAGTGGGTCAAGGTAACTGTAGCATTTTTTTCCAAAAGAAGCTGAGCCATAGGTTTACCAACAATGTTACTACGTCCAATAATAACTGCTGTCTTACCTTCTAATTCAACATTGTACTCACGAAGGATTTCCATAATCCCAGCTGGTGTACAAGGCACCATTTGACGGCGACCATTCCAAAGATTACCAGTATTCATAGGATGGAAACCATCGACATCTTTTTTAGGATCAATAGCCAAAAGAATACGCATTTCATTAATATGATTTGGTAATGGCAATTGAACCAAAATACCATGGAAAAGTGGGTCCTGATTATATTGTTCAATAACCTCAATCAATTCTTCCTCGCTGATACTCTCAGAAAGGTTGACTGTCTGGCTATGGAAGCCAGCCTTTTTAGCAGCACGTTCCTTGTTGCGCACATAAACCTGACTAGCTGGGTTGTCACCAACCATGATTACCACGAGTCCAGGCACAATCCATTCATTTTCTTTAAGACGTGCTACCTTTTCTTGCAATTGATCCTGCATTTTAGCAGCTAGGGCCTTACCATCCATTATTATCGCCATGGGTGTTCTCCAATACATACTTTTTTTTCAATTATACCATAGTGAGAGCTCTTTGTGACTAAATTTTCTAAATTTTCAAAAAGACATTTCAAATGAAAAACTTAAAAAAGAAGCTGGAGTCACCTTCCAACTTTTTTCTGATTAAGCTTCGTGACTAGTCCACAAAACCATTTTGCTGACTCCAACCCTTAATAACCTTCAAGGTCTTCTGCTGGAATTTGCCACTTTCATACATATGATCTGCACCCGTTAAGGAGACAAGAACGGAATCACGGTAGTTCTTAGCCGTTCTTCTGGCAATATTAGGATGAGTCATCTTATCCTTAGTCCCAGAAATGACGAGAACAGGACATGAAATCCGACTAAAGTCTACGTAAGCTGCTTTTGTCTTATCAAACCAATGGAGGGCCATTTGAGTATAAACTTTTCCTGATTCAGGAACCAAATCAGCAAAAACTTCCTCTTTCAAAGATTCCTCTTGTTCATTCATGCAATACTTGAAAAACTCCTTTTTATACGGAGGCATGGCTTTTTTCCAAAATCCCCAACGTAAAAAGTGTTTGCCAAAACAAGCTAACATGGTTGGATAAAAGGCAAAAATATCTGCTGTTGGTGCTGGTCCCATGAGAATCATACCAGCTACTTCTGTTTTTTCGGCAACCATCTGAGCCACTAAACACCCTAAAGAGTGTCCCAAGATAAGTGGTGGTTGGTCAAGACTTTCAATCAAGGCCACTAAATCATCTCGATAGTCCTGCAGGGTAACAGTCCCAACCTTAGCTAGACACTCTTGATAAGGTAGGTCATGGTAACGAAAGCTAGGTGTATGAACCTTATATCCCATTTGACGTAGACCTGTCGCAAATTCTCCCCAAACATTGCCATCACACCAGGTCCCATGAATTAGGACAATCTCTTTGTTCAAAACCATTCCTTATACATCTCCCTTTTTTGTTAAAAATTTAGATTATTTATCTATCTTATAGTATCACACTTCCAACCTAGATACCTTTATACATTTCTTACAATCGTAAGAAAATGGTCTCTTAAATGAATAAGAGACCATTTTTCTATATATTATTTTATTAGCGATTAGCCTTATGCATTTCTTCCTTAACCGGACAAGAACACTCGCAATCGCCACAAGAGCCTTTGCCTTTGATATAGTGACGGATGCCAAGACCAGCCAAAGCAAAAATAATGAAAGCAATGATAAAGGTAGACATAACAATTCCTCCTAAACCTAAATATGAGCTTCTTGAAGATTATCCAAGCTAATGATTTGATCCTTAATCTGACGTGGTTTACGAACAACAAAGTAAATCATCGTTACTAAAAGTAAGAAAGCAACAAAAGTCCAAATTGTCATTGACTTACCGTACAGGATGACTTGACCAAACTGGTAAAGGATTAAACTCACACAATAAGCTAGACCTGTTTGGAAACCGATAGCCCCAACCGTCCATTTCAGATTGGCCATTTCACGCTTAATAGCTCCAATAGCCGCAAAACATGGTGCACAAAGCAAGTTAAAAATCAAGAAGGAAAAGGCAGCTAAGGAAGAATAATCTCCTCGTAGAGCCTCAGCCAGACCCACCTCACTGCTATTATGATAGAGAATACCAAAGGTGGCAACAACGGTCTCCTTGGCAGCTAAACCTGTAAGAGCCGCAACTGTTGCCTTCCAATTTCCAAATCCGAGTGGGTCAAAAATCCAAGACAAGCCCTTACCTAAAGTCGCCAAAATGCTAACTTCCGTATCTACAGTATGTAGGGTAAAGTTGTAGTTAGACATAAACCAGATAAGAACGGTCAAACTGAAAATGATGGTTCCCGCACGTTTGACAAAACTCATAGCCTTACCAAAAGCATAACGCAAGACTGACATGGCTTTAGGCCAGTGATAGGCAGGCAATTCCATAATAAACGGACTGGTTAAACCACCTAAAAAACTCGTCTTTTTGAGGGCAATACCCGATAGGATAATAGCAGCCATCCCAATAAAATAGGTACTTGGTGCTACTAAAGAATTACTAGGGAAGAAAGCTCCAGCAATCAAGGCAATAATTTCCAACTTGGCCGAACAAGGCATGAAGGTTGCCGTCATAATGGTAATGCGACGGTCCCTTTCATTTTCAATGGTTCGACTAGACATAACCGCTGGCACCCCACAACCTGTAGAAATCAACATAGGAATGAAGGATTTCCCAGAAAGTCCAAAACGACGGAAAATACGGTCCATAACAAAGGCAATACGACTCATATATCCAATGTCCTCAAGCACGCCCAAACAGATAAAGAGCACAAAAATTTGAGGAAGGAATCCTAGTACTGTCCCAATCCCAGCGACAATCCCATCAACAATCAAAGACTTAAGCCAGTCCTGAACTTGAAGATAGTCAAGACCAGAAGTTACCAAATCTGGAACATACTTACCAAAAAGCACATCGTTAGCCCAGTCTGTCCACATGGTTCCAACAGTTTGGATAGATAAGAAATAAACCAAATACATAACTGCTGCGAAAATTGGCAAGGCCAAAATACGGTTGGTGACAATCCTATCAATTTTGTCCGACAAAGTCAGAGCAAAATCTTCTGTATGACTTTGAGCCATCTGACAAACTCGTTCGATAAAGGCATAACGCTCATTAATGACAATTGACTCCGCATCTTCGGTGAAAACTTCCTCAGTGATACGAATGATATCTTTGATTTCTTTTCGTTGGAATGGGGACAAGTCTAGCTCAGTCTCAACTAAAGCATCGTGTTCAAAGAGTTTAATGGCATAAAAACGCGCAGACCTTTGCGGTACCGAATTTCCCAAAACTTCCAAAATTTGTGAAATAGCAGCTTCTAATTTATCGTCATAAATTGGAAAGGCAATATCATCAACTGTAGAGGTTGTCGTATGAGCTGCCTTCTTCACAACCTGATCAACACCAGTTTGCTTGAGAGCACTAGTAGCTACTACTGGGACGCCTAGATGATAAGATAATTTATCAACATTAATCTGTTTTCCCTGAGCCTCTAAAACATCACTCATGTTAAGCGCTAAAGTGACTGGAATACCTGTCTCAATCAACTGCGTTGTCAGATAAAGGTTACGCTCCAAATTTGTCGCATCGACTACATTTAAAATGCTGTCGGCCCTTTGGCTCAACAAATAGTCGCGCGCCACCTTTTCTTCAGGACTATAGGGTGACATTGAGTAAATCCCTGGTAAATCCTGGATTTCTAAATCCTTATTCTTTTTGACCAGACCACTTTTTCGTTCGACAGTAACACCCGGCCAGTTACCAACACGCTGATTGTTCCCTGTTATCAGGTTGAATAAACTGGTTTTACCACTATTAGGATTACCTATTAATGCAATTTCTGTCATTTTTCCTCTCCCTCATCCAGCATGACCACACTAATCATTTGCGCTTCCGACTTGCGTAGGGTTAATTCATACCCTCTCAAGCTAATTTCAAGAGGATCTCCCAAAGGGGCTACCTTACGCAACAACACTCGAGTACGCTTTGTAATTCCCATATCCATAAGACGTCGTTTGGTTTCATTGGCTGAAAAAATATCAGTTACGATAGCCGAACGTCCAACTGGTAATTCTGAAAGAGGTATCTTTTCCTGATCTTCCTCCGCAGGTGCCAAATCAATCTTATCCAGAATCGACGCATCAAAGGCTAAGCGACTCCCTTTAACGATAATAATAGCACTGTTCTTGGTCTTAGTTACCACCTCAATCGTTTCACCGGCAGCCAACCCTAGGTTAGATAAGTGTAAAAGACTATCCTTAGGGAGGTTAATGCCAAGAATCCGGTAAGGCGTTTTTAAGGCCGCATCATATATGAGCATATTTCTTGACCTACTTTATTATTTTTGATATGGCATCATTATAGCATATTTATCCATCTTTTCCGCAATATTATCCTAAACAAGAATGATTCTAGAAAAGCAGAACACAAAAAGAAAAGGCCGGAAAAGTTCCAGCCTTCACAAACAATGTATACATACTTAATGAATATCTTACAAAACTTTACTCAAGAAATCCTTGGTACGATCTTCCTTAGTATTGTCGAAAATCTCTTGTGGTGTGCCTTCTTCGACAATGACACCGCCATCCATAAAAATAACACGATCAGCCACTTCATAAGCAAAGCCCATTTCGTGGGTAACGATTGCCATTGTCATCCCTGACTTAGCAAGGTCCTGCATAACTGCAAGAACTTCACCAACCATTTCTGGGTCAAGGGCTGATGTTGGTTCGTCAAACAAGAGAACATCTGGATCCATAGCCAAACCACGTGCGATAGCAATACGTTGTTGCTGACCACCTGATAGACTTGTTGGGTAGGCATCTGCCTTATCTTTCAAGCCAACCTTTTCTAAAAGTTCCATAGCCTTTGCTTCTGCATCAGCTTTAGAAACACCTTTAGTCTTAATTGGTGACAAGGTGATATTTTCTTTAACTGTCATATTAGGGAAGAGGTTAAACTGTTGGAAAACCATTCCCATCTTCTCACGCATTTTGAAAATGTCGTTATTTTTATCTGTAATATCCACACCTTCAAAGGAGATAACACCTTTTGTAGGTTTCTCAAGCAAGTTCATTGAGCGTAGGAAGGTTGATTTTCCTGATCCTGAAGGACCGATGATAACCACTACTTCACCTTTTTTAATATCTAGATCAATCCCTTTGAGAACTTCATTCTTACCAAAATACTTGTGAAGATTTTTAATCTCAATAATTGTTTCTGCCATTATTTACGTCCCTCCCCAAGTCGTTTTTCCATTTGTTTCAAGAGTGCCGTCATAGCTGTTGTCACAATCAAATAATAGAAGGCTGCGAACAAGAGCGGTGTCAAGGTCAAGTAGGTTGTTGTTGCAACAGTTTGTGCACCATTCCACAATTCCATAACCCCGATGGTTTGCAAGAGCGAACTATCCTTGATAATAGTAACAAACTCGTTACCCAAGGCAGGCAAGATATTTTTAATAGCTTGAGGCAAGACCACATAACGCATGGTATTCCATGGACGGATTCCAAGTGAGTAGGCAGCTTCAACCTGACCTTTAGGAATAGACTCGATACCTGCACGCACACTCTCAGAAATATAAGCACCACTGTTCAAAGAAAGGACGATAATACCTGGAACGATACGTGACAAATCAAGGTTTAAAATACCAAACTGAACAGTTGGGAGATTCATGTGGATAAGGTTAAAAGCAATCATAATCTGCACAACCATAGGAGTCCCACGGAAAACCCAAACATAAAGGCTTACCAACCACTCCAAAGGTTTGATTCCAGAACGCTTGGCCAAGGATACCAAAACCCCAAGGATGGTTCCGAAGAAGACCACGCAGACCGAAATCATAATTGTTACTAAGACACCATAGTTAAAGTAAGACCAAAACTGTGGTAGAAATGAAAAATTCATCTAGATACTCCTTACTAATATTCTTCAATATTATATCAGAAGACTGTATAATAATAAAGTATTTTCTTATAAATGCGATATTTCAGTATAAAAACTAAGTTATAGACCTAGCTATCAAAACTCTCAAGCAATACACCTCATGTATTTCCAAGACGACACCACGCCAAAAGCTTTGCCAATGAGTTGAAACACTGACTGTTTTGACAAGCCATACAAGCATCACCCCATGCTTTCATCCTGATAAAAATGCCTGAAACTCGATAGTTTCAGGCATTCTGATTTTTGGAACCTTGTAAAGTTCCAAAATAATTTATTAGTAAAGCAAATCGTAGATTTCCATTGCAATCAAGTCGATACTATCAAATGAATAAGATTCACGTGCTTCAACGTCACGCAATGTGAAAACTGGACCATTTTCAGGATCGTTGCTAAATGATACTTCGGCAACAACCACTCCTTCACGTTCAAAATTACGTTTCAAATTACCACCATCAGCCGCCATCATTTCAAGACGGTTAATGATTCTCACCAAATGTGATTCCATGTTATTTCTCCTATTAATTGTGTATTTCTTACTTATTTTATCACACTTATGGGAAAAATGGGGGAATTTTAAATATTTTTCAAGGAATTGTACATAATGGCCTTGATAGAATGCATACGATTCTCAGCTTCTTGGAAGATGATATCACTGTATTTTTGGAAGACTTGATCGGTGATTTCTAACTCTGCCAAACCATATTTGTCATAGATTTCTTGCCCAATTTGGGTATTGAGATCATGAAAAGCTGGGAGACAGTGCATAACGATGACATCTGGATTTTCCGTCTTGGCAAGTAGGTTTGCATTAATTTGATAAGGCAGGAGTAAATCAATACGAGATTTAAAGTCTACTTCTTCACCCATTGACACCCAGACATCCGTATAAAGCATATCCACTCCCTTGACCTCTGAAATATCATCTGTAATGGTTAAATCGGCACCATTATTATGTTTCTGAGCTAGGGCTACAATCTCATCTTCGGGTTGCAGCACCTCTGGGGCAATAATCTTGACATTAACGCCTAAAATAGCCGAAGTGACTAAAAGTGAGTTGGCCATATTATTTCTACCATCTCCAATATAGGCGATGGTCAAACCTTCCAAACTACCAAAACGCTCCTTCAAAGTCATGAAATCCGCAATCATTTGCGTTGGATGCCAGGTATCCGTCAAACCATTCCAGACCGGAACTCCTGAGTACTTAGCCAAGTCTTCGACATCTTCTTGCTTAAAACCACGGTATTCGATTCCATCAAACATAGAACCAAGCACCTTGGCTGTATCAACTACAGATTCCTTTTTACCTAACTGAATGTCTCCAGCACCAAGGTAGGTCACATTCATACCTAGATCCTGACCAGCCACTGTAAAAGCTGAGCGAGTTCTTGTAGATGTTTTTTCAAAAATCAGGGCAATATTTAAGCCATCTAAATATTTATGCGGAATTCTTTCCTTCTTTAGCTGTTTAAATTTTATAGATAAATCGATTAACTCCTCAAGTTCCTGCTTGGTAAAGTCGATTTCTTTCAAAAATGATTTAGCTTGTGTCATAGGTATCTCTCTTTCGTTCTGAATAATATAAAAACATTATATAATATTTATACATTTTAGACAAGAGTTTTTGAATTAAAATTCAATGTTAGCACTCTTGTTAAGAGAGTGCCAAACCTAGATGCTTTTTACTTGCAATCTACCTTCCGCATGCTATAATGGAGTCATAGATTTGACCTTTTTTGACCAAGATTGTTTTCAATAAAGGTCTTTCCCAATTCAGATAGAAAAGAGGTACTGATATGCTCTGTCAAAACTGTAACCTTAATGAAGCTAGTATTCATTTGTATACCAATGTAAACGGTAATCAGCAACAAGTTGACCTCTGTCAAAATTGTTATAAAATCATGAAATCTGACCCAGAGAACCCCCTCAATCAATTCAATCAAACAGGAGGTTCCAACTTCTTCGATGATTTCTTCAGCGACCTAAATAACTTCCGTTCTTCTAACGGCGATCTTCCCAATACACCTCCAACACAAGAAGGTGGTAACCGAGGAAACGGTGGCAATACACAAGGGCCAGGCCGTCCAGGAGGACCACGCCAACAAGCTCCTCAACAGCCACAAGGTCTTCTTGAAGAGTTCGGCATTAACATCACTGACATCGCTCGTCGTGGAGACATTGATCCTGTTATTGGTCGTGACGAGGAAATCATTCGTGTCATCGAAATTCTTAACCGCCGCACCAAGAACAACCCCGTCCTCATCGGTGAACCCGGTGTCGGTAAGACTGCTGTTGTTGAAGGCCTAGCTCAAAAAATCGTTGACGGTAGCGTGCCACAAAAACTCCAAGGCAAACAAGTCATCCGTCTTGATGTGGTCAGCCTGGTTCAAGGGACTGGTATTCGTGGCCAATTTGAAGAACGCATGCAAAAACTCATGGAAGAAATTCGTCAACGTCAGGATGTTATCCTATTTATTGATGAAATCCATGAAATCGTAGGAGCTGGTAATGCTGGTGATGGCAATATGGATGCTGGAAACATCCTAAAACCCGCTCTTGCTCGTGGGGAACTTCAACTGGTCGGAGCAACAACACTCAACGAATACCGCATCATCGAAAAAGATGCTGCCCTAGAGCGTCGTATGCAACCAGTTAAGGTTGACGAACCAACGGTTGAGGAAACCATCACTATTTTGCGTGGTATCCAACCTAAATATCAAGACTACCACCATGTCAAATACACAGACGAAGCTATTACTGCAGCTGCAGAATTGTCCAACCGCTACATTCAAGACCGCTTCTTGCCAGACAAGGCCATCGACCTTCTCGATGAAGCAGGTTCTAAGATGAACTTGACCCTCAATTTTGTTGATCCTAAAGATATCGACAAACGTTTGATTGAAGCTGAGAACCTAAAAGCTCAAGCTACTCGTGACGAAGACTTTGAAAAGGCTGCCTATTTCCGTGATCAAATTGCTAAATACAAGGAAATGCAAAAACAAACCATCAAAGACCAAGATATGCCTGTCATCACCGAAAAACATATCGAAGCTATTGTGGAACAAAAAACCAATATTCCTGTCGGTGATTTGAAAGAAAAAGAACAATCACAACTTCTTAGTCTTGCTTATGACCTCAAATCACATGTTATTGGACAAGATGCCGCAGTTGATAAAATCGCAAAAGCTATCCGTCGTAATCGTGTCGGATTAGGTGCTCCAAATCGCCCAATTGGTAGCTTCCTCTTTGTAGGTCCTACAGGAGTCGGTAAAACTGAACTCTCTAAACAATTGGCTATTGAACTCTTTGGTTCAGCTGACAGTATGATCCGTTTCGACATGTCAGAATACATGGAAAAACACGCCGTTGCCAAATTAGTCGGTGCCCCTCCAGGATATGTCGGTTACGACGAAGCTGGTCAGTTAACTGAAAAAGTCCGCCGTAATCCTTATTCACTCATTCTTCTAGATGAGGTTGAAAAAGCTCACCCAGACGTTCTTCACATGTTCCTCCAAGTTCTTGACGACGGTCGCTTGACTGATGGTCAAGGGCGAACTGTAAGTTTCAAGGATACCATCATCATCATGACTTCAAATGCTGGTACAGGTAAAGTAGAAGCTAGCGTTGGCTTTGGAGCTGCCCGTGAAAATCGTACCAATTCTGTGCTTAACCAGCTTGGAGATTTCTTCAGCCCTGAATTCATGAACCGATTTGATGGTATTATCGAATTCTCTGCCCTTAGCAAAGAAAATCTCCTTACTATCGTTGACCTCATGCTTGATAATGTCAACCAACGCTTGGCTAATAACGGTATCCACCTCAGTGTAACTGAGAAAGTTAAGGAAAAATTGGTTGACCTTGGTTACGATCCTAAGATGGGTGCTCGACCACTACGTCGTACCATCCAAGATCATATTGAAGACGCTATTACTGACTTCTACCTTGAAAATCCAAACGAAAAAGATCTCAAGGCAGTCATGACTTCAAAAGGCCACATCACCATTAAGTCTGCTAAAAAAGCCGAAAAAACTGCTCAGAAAGCTGAGACAGCAAAAGAAACTGATTAAATAAAGAAACCAAGTCGCAATGACTTGGTTTCTTTATCTTTTCATTTCCTATTTTCAAATTTATCCCTAATTCTGCCTAAATCAATAGGAAAATGAGCAAAATTTTAGTATAATATAGGCAAATAAACGTAAGGAGCAACTCATGAATCCAACATTTGGTGACAAGGTTGAGGGAGCTCATTATCAAACACGTTACGGTGTTTATGCTGTGATTCCTAACCAAGAAAAGACAAAGATTATTTTAGTCCAGGCTCCTAACGGGGCTTGGTTTCTCCCAGGTGGAGAGATTGAAGCAGGCGAGGATCACTATAGCGCATTAGAACGCGAGTTAATTGAAGAACTTGGGTTTACAGCCACTTTAGGCCAGTACTATGGCCAGGCCGATGAATACTTCTATTCAAGCCACCGTGACACTTACTATTACAATCCAGCCTATATTTATGAAGTTGTAGATTTTTCAAAAATTGGCAAACCTCTCGAAGATTTCAATAACCTGGCCTGGTTTCCAATTGATGAAGCCATCGCTAAACTTAAACGTGGCAGTCATAAATGGGGAATCGAACAATGGAAAGAAACTAACACAACAACTGGCAAATCCTAGGAGGAAACTATGAAACTCATTAATACGACCCGTACACACCAAGAACTCGTTCAAAACCAACTAGACAATACAGATGCCTTTCTCGTAGAGACCTACTCTGCTGGAAATACTGATGTTGTCTTTACACAAGCACCTAAGCATTATGAACTCTTGATTTCAAATAAACACCGTGCTGTTAAAGACAATGAATTAGAAGTTATCCGTGAATTCTTCCTCAAACGAAAAATCGACAAGGATATCGTTTTGATGGACAAACTCAGAACAGTACACACTGACAAATTGATTGAGATCTCATTCCCAACAACTGTATAAGACAAAACAAGCAATGGCTAATACCACTGCTTGTTTTTTTGTATGTTACAAAGCTTTCGAAGCTTGATCCAGAACTTCCATAACCTGACGACTATGTTCCAACTGCTTGGCAACACTGTCAAAATCCTTGGTAGCCACCATCTTTTCAAAAGCCACAAATTCATCATACATACGATGTTGTGGACTATTAAGATTAGCCGTTCTCTCTTTCTGACCATTGAGAGTGACTCCAATCTCAGGAAGAGTATTGGTTGCACCAAAAATGGTAATAGCTCCCTTATCCCCTTGAATAGTTGAACGAATCTCTGCACTACAGTCTTTAGCTCCAATGGCAACAGCCTTAAAGTTACCATAGTCCAAAACTAGAATTCCTGACGTATCTACTCCTCGCTCCACATTAGGTAGATATTCCACACGATTAGGCTTTCCAAAAAGGCCAACCAGGAGATGGATATTATAGACATTCAAATCTCTAAGTGCTCCCCCACCCATTTCAGGGTTGAAGGCAGGAGCAATCTCTCCTCGCTTAAAGGCATCATAACGTGACGAATATTGTGAATAATTGATATTCACAATCTTAACATCCCCAATATCAGACAAGGCTTCCTTGATCGCTGTAAAATTAGCCAAATATTGATTGGTAATAGCCTCCATCAAGAGAAGCTCTTTTTCTTGAGCAAGCTTAGCTAGCTCTTCAAACTCTTCCAAATGTAAGGTGAAGGGTTTCTCACAGATAACATGCTTGCCAGCCAAAAGCGCTTTCTTAGCATAGTCATAGTGGGTATGGTTGGGCGTTCCCACATAAATCGTATCAACTTCTGGATTGGACAAAATTGCCTCATAATCACTAGTCGCCTGAGACAAACCATATTGCTTAGCTAGGGCTTCAGCCTTATCAAGTGAGCGTGGTGTCGACAAGATAGCTTCAAGCTCAATGCCCTCAATAGTTGTTAACACAGGAAGAACTTCTGTCACAATCATCCCTGTACCCAATAGTGCAAGTTTCATCAACTTACCTCCTTAATTTCTAATCTCTCTTTGAAACGGACTAACACTAAGGACAAACGCATGTGTGTTAAATTCTTCTTTAGTTACTTGAATGAAGCTCATTTTTTTCCTTCCTAAAATGGATAAAGTAAATGACGAGTGAGATAAAAAGCAAGATGGCAAGTACTGCCACTAATGGCATTCGGATTGGACGGACATTAAGCAACAAATCTCCACTAACTGCATAAACAATCGAGACTGGCGTCACTCCAATAAGGGTTGCCAAAATCCTCGTCCTTGTGGGTAAATTCATCTGAACTCAAGCATAATTGACCAGAGCTGATGGTATAAAAGGAATAGAGAAGGCTAAAGAAATCCCAATAAAACGATGCTTAAAGTTTTCAATATAGTTTAAGAGTTTCTCCATACGTTTGGACTTCTCTGGCTTTTCAAGTCTTCTCAGAATTTCAAAACTAGTCAAATTTCCAAAAGTATTACCAATAATATTCATCGGAATCGCAAGCAAAGGGCCATAGAGTAGCCCAACAAAAATACAAAAAATAGAACTTGAAACTCCAGGAATAGCTGATGACAGAATCATAAGACTAATAAGAATAAGTGCATTTTGGAAATTAGCCTGCTTAAAAACTTCTCTTAAAAAGGCTTGATCATGCTTAGCGTTGATCCATTCCTTGATTAAGGGGATGAAGTTATTTAAAAGAGGCCATAAGAACACCAGTATTAAACCTGCTATCCCTATAAAAAATAGTCTTTTTTTGGTCATTACATCTCCACAATTTTAATCACTCCTTTTATTATAACAAAAAAATGCCTTCATTGATTTAGAAAGGCATTTTTTACTGTGATTACTTGTTAATCAAATTTGCTTGTGACTTGTTTTCCAAGGCACCATTTTTAAAGTTAAGGGTAAGGCTACCTGTTTCACCCTTCTTAGCGACAAGGTTTGATGACCAAAGAGCCTGTGTCATTGTTGCATCTGAAGAGACAGCGATTGAATAAACATCCGGTGTGCCAAGCGTTTTGACAGCATCATCATAGCTAGTTCCATTTTTGAGGTTTTCATACATCTTCAGTGTGATTTTGGGATCACGGACGTAAGAAAAGTTTGAAATTGACTTAACGACAGTGCTATTGTTAAAGAGTTTCGCTGTAACCACAACATTGTCATACTGCCAATTATAAACATCAAGCTTAGCATCTCCTGCTTGCTCCTGACCAGTTGATGAGGGTTCACCAAACCAGCCCTTCAAGCTATCAAGATTTGAGCCTCCTGAGAATTCTTGAGAAGCATTTGCCATGGTGATTTTATCAAAGTTCTGGCGAACATTCCCGTGCTTAACAGTTAAAATCTTTGAAGCCTCATTATCCAGAGATCCCTTCGACTCAGTTTTAGACGAAGATTTTCCACAAGCAGCTAGAGTAAAAAGTGAGAGACCTAAAACGGTCAAAGACAAAAGTTTTTTCATAATAAATTCCTATATACACAAATAAAAGGCTGACGCCTCAAGTATTTATGGAGCCGGTGGGAGTCGAACCCACGTCCAAACACCTGCCAACATATTCGTCTACAACCATAGGTTATGTCTTTCATTTAACAGATAGACGACACATAACTCAAGCCTTCTATCTGCGAGCCTATAAATCTCTTTTCAACCAGCTAGGCAATGGTCAAACGTAGCTTATAAATCAATAAAACCTCTAAACAAACATAAGCTATCTGCTAGAAGTCACGCGAGCAGGTGTTTAGGCTGCTACAGCGTAAGAATTAGTATTTTTTGCAGTTATATTTAACTGAGCGTTTACGTCGCCACACGAGTCGCAGAATATGCCTCATAATGCCTGTCGAATCCGTAACGACCCCAATATGAGATACTGAGTATTATATCAAATTCTTTAATAAATTGCAAAAGATTAGCCAAACTGTCTCCCCCAATAAATCCACTATAGAGACGCTAATACAGTAGTCAACTTTGATTTTAGGATAAGCTAGTAGCCATTCATCTGTATGTTTGCCTTTTTCCTTTCAACACTAAAAGATTTTACATAATAATTTCACTAAAACTTAGCAACTAAAAAAACGTTGAGCGAACAAATCTTTCAACGTTTTCCTTTTTGCACCCTAAGGGAATCGAACCCCTATCTCAAGAACCGGAATCTTACGTGATATCCATTACACTAAGGGTGCTAACAGTATACTATTATAGCATACTCTAAAATAGAAAAAAAGACATGTTTCCATGCCTCTTTTTTATCTTACAATTCGATATCTCCGAAAAGATCCGCCATTGAGAATCCAGATTGAGTTTCTGGAAGTTCGTAGTCACGTTTTTCTTGACGTTTTGGACGACGTGGACGTGATTGACGTTTTTCGTTGTTTTCGCCTTCAGCGTTAGCTGGACGTTCTTCAAGCGCTTTGATAGAAAGTGATACACGTTCTGCATCAGCGTTTACTTCAAGAACTTTAACAGTAACGTCTTGACCTACTGAAAGAACATCTTTTGGATTTTCAACACGTTTGTGTGAAATTTGAGAGATGTGAACAAGTCCATCGATACCTGGCAATACTTCAACGAAAGCACCGAAGTCAGTCAAGCGTTTAACTTTACCTTCGATAACATCACCAGCAGCAAGTTTTTGTTCAACGCCATCCCATGGTCCAGGTGTTGTTGCTTTAAGTGAAAGTGATACACGTCCTGCTTCTTCGTCGATAGCAAGAACTTTAACTTCAACTTCATCACCTACAGATACAACTGATTTAGGTGAAACGTTACGTTCGTGAGACAATTCAGTCACGTGAACAAGTCCGTCAACACCACCAAGGTCGATGAAAGCACCGAAGCTTGTCAAACGAGCAACTTTACCAGTTACGATTGAACCAACTTCAAGTTTAGAGAAGACTTCTTTACGAGCTTCTGCAGCTTCAGCTTCAACAACTTCACGACGTGAAAGGATGAAACGGTTTTCAGCTGGATCAACTTCTTTAATTTTAGCGTCAAATTCTTGACCTACAAATTGTTCAGTGTTACGAACAAAACGAGTATCAATCATTGAAGCTGGAATAAATCCACGAAGACCTTCAAATTCAACTGAAAGTCCGCCTTTAACAGCGCGTGTTCCTTTAACAGTAACAACTTCTTCTTCACGACCAACAAGTTTATCCCAAGCTTTGCGAGCTTCCAAGCGTTTTTTAGATACAAGGTAAGTTACAGTATCAGTATCTTTACCAACAACTTGACGAAGAACAAGCACTTCAAGTGTTTCACCAACTTTAACAAGGTCTGCAACGTTTGCGTCACGGTCGTTTGTCAATTCACGACGTGTCAAAACACCTTCGATACCAGTTCCTTCGATAACAACATTTGCTTGATCATTATCTACTGAGATAACTTCAGCTGTTACAACGTCACCTGTGTTAACTTCGCTAACACTGTTTAGCAATTCTTCAAATTCGTTCATTCTAAAAAGATCCTCCAACAAGAGCCAGCCAATTCTGACCCTTGATAACAATATATTTTTAAAGGTACCCGCAAAGACAATGGTTAACATAGACGGTGCCAATGCACCCGATACCTTTTACTGGGGTAGCTGGATTCGAACCAACGCATGAGGGAGTCAAAGTCCCTTGCCTTACCGCTTGGCTATACCCCAATAGCAAAATGCTATAAAAAAACATCTAAGTACTTGATATCGACTATCCCGATTCAGTTTCTTAGACATGGAGAGAGAGGGATTCGAACCCCCGAACCCGAAGGAGCGGA
>NZ_KV791104.1:250084-324396 GCF_001807855.1 Streptococcus sp. HMSC10E12 | reverse complement strand
GATTTACAGTCCGCCGCGTTTAGCCTCTTCGCTATCTCTCCTTAAGAACAAGAAATAGTATATCACAGTTTCTTGACCAAAGCAAGCCTTTACTTTGGATTTTAATGATTAAGATTGTATGATTCAATAATGGCAGCTACTGCATCATCCATTTTTTTGTGGAAACCTACAACATTTTCCTTGTCAACAACGGCAAACTTACCATCAATCTCCACAATTTGTCCGATGACTTTCTTACCAACAAGAAGTTCAAAACCTTCGATAGTTGCTTTGTTGACAACTACTTTAGCATCATTAATTTGGATTTCAATTTTTTTATCTTTTTTACTCATAGATTTATACCCGATACTTGGCTCGAGCCATCCTTTCTTAATGTATCTTCTTAATTCTACCGAAAAAGAAAAAAGCTTGCAAGAGCAAGCCTTAAAATAATCGTTTATCTATTAGGAATTAGTCAACTTTGACAATCCATCCTTCTGGTGCTTCAACATCACCAAATTGGATACCTGTCAACTCATCATAAAGTTTACGTGTTATAGGACCTACTTCTGTTTCTGAATAGAAGACATGGAAGTCATCACCATGTTGTACCCCACCAATTGGTGAGATAACGGCAGCTGTACCACAGGCACCTGCTTCAACAAATTTATCCAATTCAGAAATCTTAACATCACCTTGGATAGCTTTCATGCCAAAGCGATTTTCAGCCAAGTAAAGCAATGAGAACTTAGTGATAGATGGCAAGATAGATGGGCTGAGTGGGGTAACGAATTCGTTATCGGCTGTGATACCAAAGAAGTTTGCAGAACCCACTTCTTCAATCTTAGTGTGAGTTGCTGGATCAAGGTAGATCACATCAGAGAAGTTACGATCATGTGCAATCTTACCTGGCAACATACTTGCTGCGTAGTTACCACCAACCTTAGCAGCACCTGTACCATGTGGAGCAGCACGGTCATAATCATCTTGGATAAGGAAGTTTGTTGGAGCCAAACCACCTTTGAAGTAGTTACCTACTGGCATAGCAAAAATGGTAAAGATATACTCATCTGCTGGATGCACACCAATGATATCACCAACCCCAATCAACAATGGACGGAGATAAAGTGTTGCACCTGTACCATATGGTGGAACATATTCTTCATTTGCACGTACAACTTGTTTACATGCATCTACAAATTTGTCAACGGGAACTTGTGGCATCAAAAGACGATCCGCAGTACGTTGCAAACGTTTAGCATTTTCATCTGGACGGAACAATTGAATAGAGCCATCTTTAGTACGGTAAGCCTTGAGGCCTTCAAAAGCTTCTTGACCATAGTGAAGGGCTGGAGATGCTTCTGAAATATGCAAAGTCGCATCCTCAGTCAATTGCCCCTCATCCCATTTACCGTCTTTGTAATATGAGATATAACGGAATGGAAGTTTACTGTAATTAAATCCTAGATTTTCCCAGTCTAAATCAACTGTCATGTGTATATCCTCTTTTCTGTTACTATGTGCTTTCTAGTATAGTCCTTTTCATTGAAAATTTCAAGGTTATGTTGCAAAATTCTGACAATTCTTTTTAAAACACTTATTTTGCCTGTTAAAGAAAAAAACTCTGCCCTCTAGTAAGAGGACAAAGCTTTCTTATCTTTATTTTTCAACAATCTTGGCAGAAAAGACTTCTTTATCTGTTAATCTTTCAATGAAACTACCGTTGCTAGTACGGTCTGAAAGATTTAGAAGGGACAAGTCAACCTCTGCCGTTTCACCTGTTGTAGCTGTTACAAGCAAGGTCTGAGGAGTCTCCTCCACTGGTGTCGCTAGAAGATCTATTTCGCCACCAGCATTTTCCGTAAAGACTGGACCCGCAGTGAAGACACGGTGTGGTTTCGTCTTAAGCTCACGAAGAACTTGAAGACCTCTACCAGCTCGCTTAGCCTGCGGAATATCGGCTGTAGCTACACATTTGAGACTAGCTCTTTGTGTTAGAAGGTAGAAACTTTGAGTATTTGCCACAAAGACAGCCTGAACGGTATCATCATCCTTAAGATTGATTGCCTTAACACCTGCTGCCTTGGCACCAACTACTGGCACTTCGTCCGCATTAAAGCGAAGAGCATAACCCTTTTGAGTGATAATCATGATATCATCCAATTGAATCGGCGTAACCGTGACAATAAAATCACTATCATCCTTGAGTTTAGCGTATTTAACCGACTTAGACTTGTAGGTACGCCATGGCGTAAATTCCTTGCGTTCGAAACGTTTAATCTGACCCAGCTTGGTAGCGGCTAGGTAAGTACCCGTTTCAAAATCATCCAGGATTTCGGCGTAAATCACTTCTTCATCCTTAGATAAATTGGTGATAGTTTGTGATAAATGCTCTCCCAAATCCTTCCAACGAATATCTGGCAACTCATGAATTGGACGATAAATCACATTGGCCTGATTAGTGAAAATCAAGAGGTGTTGTGTCGTCTTAGCTTGCTGAACCAAAATCAAATCATCATCATCACGTTTTCCGACTTCGTCAATCGTTGAAGCATTGAAAGAACGTGGGCTTGTACGTTTGACATAACCACCACGAGTGATGCTGACATAGGTTTCTTCTTCAACAATCAAACTTGCAGTATCAATTTCAATGGTCTTGGTTTCTGCTTGCAACTCTGAACGACGGTCATTACCAAATTTCTTCTTAATGTCACGGAGTTCACGTTTCATGACATTAAACATGGTACGCTCATCACCAATGATAGCAGTCAAGGTCGCGATTTGTTCACGTAAATCAGCTTCCTCATTTTGGAGAGTGACAATATCCGTATTGGTCAAACGATAAAGTTGCAAGGTCACGATAGCTTCGGCTTGTTCTTCTGAAAAATCATAGCTGACCTTAAGATTTTCCTTAGCATCAGCCTTATTTTCAGAAGCTCGGATAAGAGCGATAACCTCATCCAAAATAGAGATAACTCGGATCAAACCTTCGACAATATGAAGACGTTTTTCAGCTTTTTCCTTGTCAAATTTTGAACGAGCAACGATAATATCACGACGGTGAGCAATGTAGCTAGACAAAATCTTTTGTAAGCCCACTTGACGTGGGGTGAAATTATCAATAGCCACCATGTTGAAATTATAGTTGACCTGAAGATCCGTATATTTCAAAAGGTAGTTCAGAATGGTTTGACTGTCAGCATCCTTCTTAAGTTCGATAGCAATACGTAAACCTGTACGGTCAGATTCGTCACGAACTTCTGCAATGCCTGGAACCTTGTTGTTGACTCGAACATCATCAATTTTTTTAACCAAGACAGCCTTATTGACATCGTAAGGAATCTCAGTAACGATGATTTGTTCCTTGCCACCTTTGAGTTGTTCAATTTCAGTACGCGAACGCACAACTACTCGGCCCTTACCAGTTTCGTAAGCCTTGCGAATCTCATCCTTGCCCTGAATGATAGCCCCTGTTGGGAAATCTGGACCAGGCAAGAATTCCATCAATTTATCCAGTTTAGCAGATGGGTGATCAATCATGTAGACAACGGCATCGATGACCTCTGACAGATTATGCGGTGGAATGTCTGTGGCATAACCAGCAGAAATCCCTGTAGCACCATTAACCAAGAGGTTTGGAAAGGCTGCAGGTAAAACGGTTGGTTCCTTCTCTGTATCATCAAAGTTCCAAGCCCAAGGAACGGTGTTTTTATCAATATCTTGAAGAAGGTAGCCAGCAATCTCTGACAAACGCGCCTCTGTATAACGCATAGCCGCTGGTGGATCACCATCCATAGAACCGTTGTTACCGTGCATTTCAACTAAGATTTCACGATTCTTCCAGTCCTGGGACATACGGACCATAGCATCATAAATGGAACTATCGCCATGTGGGTGAAAATTACCCATAATGTTACCCACCGACTTGGCAGATTTACGATAGCCCTTATCATGGGTATTGCCATCCTTATTCATGGAATAAAGAATACGACGTTGAACGGGTTTCAAACCGTCACGAATATCAGGAAGCGCACGCTCCTGAATAATGTATTTGGAGTAGCGTCCAAAACGCTCCCCCATGATGTCCTCAAGGGACATATTTTGAATATTAGACATAAGATTTCTCTTTATTTTTTAGTTTAAGTAATGATTTAAAATAATGTGAAAGACAAATAGTAACTTTCCTACCTCACTGCCACGCCTCACAATGTCTTTCCTTGATTTTGCAACTGTAGAAGAATGGTTTTAACCTTCCTAATTTCTATTTCACCAATCACAAATTGAACGACTGTACTTATCGCAATTAAAATGAAGAATACACAAGATAGTGTCATTGAAGTAGAAAGTTCACCAAAGAATAAGATAAAGTTTAAGAGTGTTAAACAAGTCATTATAGAGGCGTTGATTACGAGAACAATAGCTAGCGAGATACGAAATAATCTATAATGATAGATACTTTTTAAAAGAGATGTGATACTACAAGCAACACTTAAGGGAGTAAAAACATACACATTATAGAAGACAAATAACAAACCCGAGTAGGTTCTATCTGAGAATGGATTATCTATCAAAGATAGAAGGAAGGTTACCACTACTAGTATAGGCAGAAGTAAAAAACGTGTTTTTATTGGTCGCTTTTTATAAACACTTAAATAAGCTATTGCCGCTCCACAAACAGGAAGGACTATTTGAGGATAGTAAAGTATGAAACTTAATACCTTAGATAACATAGGTCTACCTCACATTGTCTTTTCCTGACTTAGCCATATAGTCTTTATTTTTTTCGTTTTCCTTTCTTCCTATTATAGTTTGAGCAATACCACTTGCCGCTAGGAGGAGAAAAATAAAGTACATGGATGAAGCAGGGAGAAATTCCAAAGCCCCTTGTAAGAAAAGTAGGTTGAGGAAAGCCAGTAATGTGGCGAAGAAACTATTAATCGCTAATAAGATTGAATAATTGGTTTGAAAGCGTGTTAAATGTAGAAGACTCTTTATAAAAGCTATTAATGAGAATGGTACATAAAACACTGAAAAGACCATCAGGTAGTAAAAGCCAAATAATAAGCCTGAGTATGGACTACCCAAATAATAATAGAGGGGGTTATCCAGCACGAAGATTATGAGGGAGACTATAGATAAGAGAAAGAGGATCAAAAAGCGTGTTTTTATAGGACGTATGCCATAAAAAATTAAGTATATAGCAGAAACAATAACCATAAGAATAATCGCAGGAACAGCTACATCTGCATGGTAAGCTAGGTAATCGATAACATTAAAATCCATTTTTCTACCTCCATTGATTTCTAGTCAATGACACTGCAAATAGTTAATAAACGATGTAGAAAATAATCAACTTGTTTCTTTATAATCCCAGGCATCTATTGATTGTAAACGCTCTCTCTAACTCTATCTTATTACATTCCCTTCTGGCCTGCAACTTAAAATGCGCCGCTTTCTTCCAAGGTAAATTTAACGTTATCTTCAATCCATTGACGGCGTGGTGCTGCCTTATCTCCCATAAGAACAGAGACACGACGTTCGGCACGCGCTAGATCGTCAATCGTCACTCGGATAAGGGTTCTTGTCTCTGGATCCATGGTTGTTTCCCAAAGCTGGTCAGCATTCATCTCACCAAGCCCCTTGTAACGTTGAAGAATAGCTCCACGACCAAATTTTTGGCGAAGCTCCTCAAGTTCCCCATCAGTCCAAGCATATTCGACAACTTCCTTCTTACCTTTCCCTTTAGACATCTTGTAAAGAGGAGGCAAAGCGATATAAACGTGTCCTGCTTCAACCAGTGGACGCATATAACGATAGAAGAAAGTCAGCAAGAGGGTCTGGATGTGAGCCCCATCGGTATCGGCATCGGTCATGATGATAATCTTATCGTAGTTGATATCGTCAAGGTTAAAATCAGCTCCAACACCTGCACCAATAGTGTAAATCATGGTATTGATTTCTTCATTTTTGAGAATGTCAGCCATTTTGGCTTTCTCAGTGTTTAGGACCTTACCTCGAAGAGGCAGGATAGCCTGGAATTTACGATCACGACCTTGTTTGGCGGAACCACCGGCAGAATCCCCTTCGACTAGATAAAGCTCATTTTTCTTAGCATTTTTAGACTGAGCTGGCGTTAATTTCCCTGACAAGAGCCCCTTGTCTTTTTTATTTTTCTTACCATTTCGACTCGCATCACGCGCTTTTCTAGCAGCTTCACGGGCGTCACGGGCCTTGATAGCCTTACGCACCAAGTTAGAAGCTAAGTCCCCATTTTCCATAAGGAAGTAAGTCAGATGCTCTGAAACAATACTATCAACAATAGGACGAGCTAAAGGAGATCCAAGTTTGTCCTTGGTTTGTCCTTCAAACTGAAGGTGTTCTTCAGGAACCAAAAGCGAGATAACTGCTGATAAACCTTCACGGTAATCTGACCCTTCAAGGTTCTTATCTTTTTCTTTGAGAAGCCCTGTCTTACGTGCATAATCATTAAGAGCCTTGGTAATGGCAGACTTAAATCCTGTTTCGTGAGTTCCTCCGTCCTTAGTACGGACATTATTGACAAAGGAAAGGATATTGTCAGAGTAACCGTCATTATACTGAAGGGCTAATTCCAAGTGAAATTCTTGTTGATCTCCATCAATATAGATGACTGGTGTCAACGTTTCCTTGTCCTCATTCAAATATGACACAAAGTCTTGAACTCCATTTTCATAGTGGAATTCTTCACGAACTTCTTCTTCGCCACGCAAGTCTGTCAATGTCATAGTGACATTCTTAAGAAGGAAGGCTGATTCTTTGAGACGCTCTGAGATGGTGTTAAATTTAAAGTCAGTTGTTGAAAAGATGCTCGCATCAGGCATAAAGGTAACTTTTGTACCTGTCTTAGACTTAGGCGCTTTACCAATCTTTTCAAGCCCTGTTACAGGGTGACCACCATTTTCAAAACGTTGGCGATAAACACTACCGTCACGGGTAATTTCTACCTCAAGCCAACTAGACAGCGCATTAACAACTGAGGAACCCACACCGTGAAGACCTCCAGAAGTCTTATAACCACCCTGTCCAAATTTACCACCAGCGTGGAGAACAGTGAAAATAACTTCAACTGTTGGTTTACCCATGGCATGCATACCTGTCGGCATCCCACGTCCAGAGTCAGAAACAGAAACGGAACCATCCTTATTTAGGGTAACAGCGATAACATCACCAAAACCAGAAAGAGCTTCATCGACCGCATTGTCGACAATCTCCCAAACGAGGGGGTGAAGTCCTGTTCCATCTGTTGAGCCAATGTACATTCCAGGGCGCTTGCGAACCGCATCCAACCCTTCTAGTACCTGAATGGCATCATCATTATAATTATTTACATTAATTTCTTTTTTAGCCAAGAGTGACCTCCAAAATTTTCATCCTTATTATTTTATAAGTTTTCAGAAGAATTTGCAAAAGAAATCAAGAAAGTTCAAAAGATATCTTAAGGCTGACTGACTTTGTCAATTACTAGGCTGTATGCTATAATTATCTCATGAAAATCTTATTGTTAATCCTAATCGCCTACTTGCTAGGTTCCATTCAGACCGGCCTCTGGATTGGGAAACTATTCTTCCACACCAATCTTCGTGAGCATGGCTCTGGAAATACTGGAACAACCAATACCTTTCGTGTTCTAGGTAAGACTGCTGGTACCATCACCTTCTTGGTGGATATGTTCAAGGGTACCTTGGCTGTTCTTCTTCCTATCTGGCTTGGTGTTACAGAGGTTTCACCTTTAGTTATTGGTTTCTTTGCCATTATCGGACATGTTTTTCCAATCTTTGCTGGATTTAAAGGTGGGAAGGCCGTTGCGACAAGTGCTGGGGTGCTTCTTGGTTTTGCCCCACTCTACTGTGTCTTCTTACTCTTGGTCTTTGCCCTAACACTCTATCTAACCAGCATGATTTCATTTTCAAGTGTCACTGCTGCAGTTGTTGGACTGATTACCTTGGCTGTGTTTCCAGCCATCCACTTCTTGCTAGATGGCTATGACCTTATTTTCACTGGGGTTCTTACCATCATGGCTTTGATTATTATCTTCCGCCACACTGAAAATATGGGGCGAATTTGCAGGCATCAAGAAAACTTGGTACCTTTTGGACTTAATTTAACCAAACAAAATCCAAAGAAATAATCCAGATCTATCAACCACTAGTAAAAAGCTAGTGGTTTTCTTGTCCTCCTAATCAAACAATGCTTCCTAAGACAAAGAATAAAGATCCGAAGTCTACACCTCGGATCTTTTTTAGGCTTAAGCTTTAAAGCTGACACCATTTTCTTTCAATTTTTTAACTGTCGCAGGTCCGACACCCTTGAGGGCAAGAACTTCTTCTTCAGTCACAGTAGCAAAAGCCTCTGCTGAAGTCAAACCTTCATTGTAAAGAGTCTCTACAAGGTTTGAACGAAGGCCTTCAACTTCTGGAAGTTCTGCAAAGGCTTCAAGACTAAGGTCTTTGGCTGCTACTTCTTCCTTAGCAACTGTCTTAGTTTCAGCAACAGGTTGTGGTGCTACTGGTGGCACTGGTGGAACAGGCGCAACTGGTGGGACAGGGGCTTTAACATTATTGAAAAGTCCTTGTTTTTTCAAACGGTGTTTAAAAGCTTTCTTTTTATTTTTTACTTTAGCCATGTTTAGTATTCTCCTATTTTAATCGGCGACACCTTTCCATAAAGTGCTGTCGCTATTTTCTTTTTCATCCTCTATTAATAGTGACGTTCCCCGAACAAGCCATCCGGCATATCATGGAAACCTTTGCCAGCACGATAGTTGGCAAACTTGCCAATTAGGAAATTGTAAGCATCCAATTTGGCTTCATAACGGTAACTTGCATCACGTGCACGCTCATCGCCATCTTCTTCCCAGATTTTCTTGCTAGCGGCCAAGGCCGTTTCGTTTACTTTAACTTGGGTAACAACCCAGGCTTCGAAGTCTTTTAGAAATTCTTGTTCGTAGGTCATATTTTCCTCTTCATTTTAAAAACCAGCTTAACGCTGGCTTCATTTTCTACTAATAGTGTGTAGAGCTCATAGCCTTACAGTCTCATATTATAACAAACAATTAGAAATTTGACTAGGTTCTAAACTCTGCATATAAGGCTTTAATATCATTTGGACGTGTGCGGCAGCAACCACCTAAAATCTTAACTCCAAACTGAGTATGCCAATCTTTGCTGTGTTCGACTAAGGTCAGAGCATCCTTGTCCTTAGGTTTCCAAGTCTGCGTACTACCATCATAAACCTCACCTGAGTTGGGGTAAGTAATGAGCGCTTTTCCAGCATTTTTAAGAATAGCAAGAGCCTGATTATAAAGCAGAGGCGAACTACAGTTGATTCCTAGAGCCAAGATTTGGTCTGACTGGCCAACAAGCTGGGCAATCTCATCTAGAGAAGTCCCATCACTGATAGTGCCTGGTTCTTGGACTGTAAAACTGATATAAGCTTCTGCTTCTGGAAATTCTTCAGCCAGAAGTTCAATCAAAGCTTGTGCTTCCAGATAATTAGGAATGGTTTCCAAAGCCAACAAGTCGACACCATGATCTAGGAGAATTTGAATTCGAGGACGATGAAACTCCTTGAGAGCCTCTATGATAATCTGACCATAATCACCAGTGTACTCAGAACCATTGGCCAAATAGGCTGCGTAAGGACCGACATCACCAGAGATCAATGGATAAGGACGATTAGCCTTCTCACTGTCATCCAAAGTTGCCCAGACCTTATCGCGTGCATTCTTTGCCAACTGAACTGTCAAGGCAATAATCTGCTCTGCTTCTTCTTTAGTGAGTCCAGCGTCTATCAAGCCTGGCAAGGTTGCCTGATAAGACGATGTGGTAATCAAATCAGCCCCAGCAGCTACATAGGTTTCGTGGATTTTTTGAATAACTTCTGGCTTTTCAAGCAGGTACTTGGCTGACCAGAGTTTGCCAGAAATATCATAACCCAAGCTCTCCATCTCTGTTCCCAGAGCCCCATGAAGAATGAGGGGAGATTTATTCTCTAGATAGTCTTTAAATATTGCCATATAAGGGCCTCCTTACCATTTTTTAAAGCGAAGATAGTGATAGAGGTAGCAGAAAATCATGAAAGGAATACCAAAGTAGAGTCCCGCACGCTGCGAACTATCCCAAGCAATCCCGAGAACAGAAATGGCCAAGAGAACGATTGTAATATAAGGTAGGATTGGGTTAAACGGCGTCTTGTAGTCCAACTCATCATCAGAATGTTCTAAATTCCACTGTTTACGGAAGTTGATTTGTGCCATAGGAATAGAGAGCCAGACAACAACAACTGCAAATCCAGCGATTGATACCAAAGCTAGGTAAACTGTATCTGCTGCATAGATACTTGAAAAGAGCGATAAAACTGCTCCTGCCATAGAAATCAAAAGAGCTGTCATTGGAACACCATGCTTATTAATTTTCACTAGCTTTTTATTGAGCATTCCCTCATTGGCCAAAGACCACAGCATACGGCTTGATGCATAAAGTCCTGAATTTCCAGCGGAAAGGATAGCTGTCAAGATAACAAAGTTCATGATGTCCGCTGCAAATGGAATTCCCATCTTGTCAAAGACATCAACGAAAGGTGCTGAAGAAACTCCTGCTTCTTTCATTGGAAGTAGCGAAGCTAATACAACAATCGTCAGTACAAAGAAGATAACCAAACGACCAATTGTTGTTTTAATCGCCCGAGGAACTGCCTCTTTAGGGTTGTCCGTTTCACCAGCCGCTATACCGATTAACTCTGTTCCTGAAAAGGCATAGTTAACAGCCAACATAACTGACACAATGGCAATACCGCCATTTGGAAAGAGACCATTGGCCGTTAAGTGCTTGAACATAATGGCCTCATGGTGACCATCAAAACTCACCAATCCAAACATAGCCCCTAGCCCCAGAATAATGAAAACCATGATAGCAATGACTTTTATTGACGAGAAGAAGGACTCTGCTTCCGCAAATGACCTCACACTTAGAGCATTAATCCCAAAAATCACCAAGGCAAAGAATGCCGCAAAAATCCAAGCCGGAACTGATGGAAACCAACGTTGCATCAACATGGCTGCCCCCAGAAATTCTGTTCCCAAGGCAACCGTCCAACAAATCCAATAAAGCCAAGCTACCGTAAAGCCGGTCCCCGGACTGATAAATTTAGTAGCATAGGTGTGAAAGGACCCCGTTACTGGCATAGCAACAGCTAGCTCACCTAATGAAAGCATGACTAAGTAAACAACAATAGCCCCCACAAGATAAGATAGGATAGCTCCAAGAGGTCCAGCTTGTGCAATCGTATAGCCTGAACTCAAAAAGAGACCAGTACCAATGACACCACCCAGCGATAGCATAAAGAGGTGTCGAGAAGTCATCTTCCGTTGGAACTGACCCTCATTTTCATAATTATGGTTTTCCATAGATTCCTCCAATATATATGATAAAACAAGCTTATCACAATATCATCCCCTTGGATAATAAGTGGAAACTATCAAAGAGATAGTTAAAGACTATCACAAGAAAAAAACTCGGATTTCTCCGAGCTTTTCTTACAATTCTGACAAAATCGTATCCCATGCTTCATCATAACCGTCACGTGTGACAGATGAAAAGACGATGAAATGGTCATTTTTATCAAAATTGAGTTTTTTCTTAATGATAGATTCGTGCTTGTTCCATTTTCCGCGAGGAATCTTGTCAGCCTTAGTCGCCACAACGATCACTGGAATTTCATAATACTTAAGAAATTCATACATTTGGATATCGTCTTGAGTTGGTTCATGTCGAAGGTCAACCAAGCTAACAACCACACGAAGATTGTCTCGAGTCACGAGATACTCCTCAATCATTTTCCCCCATTTGGCACGTTCTTTTTTGGACACACGGGCATAACCGTAACCTGGCACATCCACAAAGCGTAGCTTGTCGTCAATATTGTAGAAATTGAGCAACTGGGTTTTTCCTGGTTTTCCAGAAGTACGTGCGAGGTTTTTACGACCGAGAAGTGTATTGATAAAACTTGATTTACCAACATTCGAGCGTCCTGCTAGGGCAACCTCAGGGAGGTCATCTTGCGGATAGTGACTCTTATTTGCTGCACTGAGTAAAATCTCAGCATTGTGCGTATTTAGGACTTGTTCTTCAGCCATAAGTCCTCCTTACGCTGTTTCCAAAACTGGAGCAGCTGTACCGTCAACGGCTTCTTTGGTAATACGAACCTTAGTCACATCTTCCTGGCTAGGAATTTCAAACATGACATCCATCATGACTTCTTCAATGATAGAGCGAAGCCCACGCGCACCAGTCTTACGTTCAATCGCCTTACTTGCAATAGCTTCAAGAGCATCCTGGTCAAACTCAAGTTCAACCCCATCATAAGACAAAAGGGTTTGGTACTGTTTAACCAAGGCATTTCTAGGCTCTGTCAAGATACGAACCAAGTCGTCAACCGTTAACTGTTCAAGGGCCGCAAGGACTGGCAAACGTCCGATAAACTCAGGGATAAGACCGAATTTTTGAATATCTTCAGCCACAATTTCCTGCATGTATGATGAGTCATCATCAATAGCCTTATTATTTTGACCAAAACCAATGATTTTCTCACCAAGACGTTGCTTAACGATATCTTCGATACCATCAAAAGCACCACCTACGATAAAAAGAATATTCTTCGTATCAATTTGAATCATCTCTTGGTTAGGGTGTTTACGACCACCTTGAGGTGGAACGCTAGCTACTGTTCCTTCGATAATCTTCAAGAGGGCTTGTTGAACCCCTTCACCAGAAACGTCACGAGTAATTGATACGTTTTCACCTTTTTTAGCAATCTTATCAATCTCGTCGACATAGATAATCCCACGTTCCGCACGTTCAATATTGAAGTCTGCCGCTTGGATCAGTTTGAGGAGGATATTTTCCACGTCCTCACCCACATAACCTGCCTCTGTCAATGAGGTCGCATCCGCAATCGCGAAAGGAACATTCAAGCTACGAGCCAAGGTCTGAGCCAAGAAAGTCTTCCCTGAACCAGTTGGTCCAATCATGAGAATATTTGATTTTTGCAAATCCACATCATTGTCTTCACGACTTTCTGTGAAGTTGATACGTTTATAGTGGTTGTAAACAGCTACCGCCAAGGCACGTTTAGCACGGTCTTGCCCCACGACATAGTTGTTCAAAATATCCAAAAGTTCTTTTGGCTTCGGAGTTTCAGCCAAGTCAGCCAAAACTTCTTCTGCCATTTCCTCACGAATGATTTCTTGTGACAAGGCCACACATTCGTTACAGATAAAGACGCCATTGCCGGCGATAATTTTCTTTACTTCTTCTTGGTTTTTGCCACAAAATGAACAATAAACCATTTCTTCATTACGATTTCCAGCCATTTATTCCTCACTCTTTTCTAAAATAGGGTGCCATAGAAGGCGTGAATAGTATTGACAAGGTTGGTAAAAGCATTTAAAAAGAGAAAAACTGCTAACCCATAACGTTTCTTGCGAAAGGCAGGAATGGCAGAGAGCACACAAAGCACTCCCAATAATGCAGTAAATAACCCAAAAACACTACGTTGCATGAACCTAGTCTCCTTCTTTTTCATAGCGACTTATGCTAAAGTCGTAGGCATTTTTATCATCCTTGGCCACACGTTCGTGTGATACCACTTTAAATGCCGTCATATCTAGTTGTGGAAAATACGTGTCTCCCTCTAAATCAGCCTCAATAGTTGTCTTGATGAGTGCATCATAATGCCCATCAAAAGCCTTGTAGACACCAGCACCACCAGCAATATAGAGATCCTTATCTTGCTGTTCAAACCAAGCTAGGGCTTCCTCAACACTCGTAACGGTCGTTACACCCTCACAGTCGAAGTCCTTGTCTCGTGTCAAAATCAAGGTTTCACGTCCTGGTAGACAACGACGGTTCATGCCATCAAAGGTCACACGCCCCATGAGAATTGCTGAGCCCATGGTCGTTTTCTTGAAATGTGCCAGTTCAGCAGGCAAATGCCAAGGCATGGTGTGATTCTTCCCAATAACATGATTATGAGCTTCCGCCCAAATAGCAATGAGTTGTTTAGACACGGTATTTCCTTTTCTTTTTAAGTTTACAATCCATTCTAACAAAAAAAGAGAAAAAGAGCTTGGAAAAACTTTGCCAGCTCTTTATGGGCTTAATTCATAAGCATTTATTAAATTGCTAAGTCAAATTTGAGTTGAGGTTTAACAGGATCATAGTCAACCAATTCGAAATCTTCTGGTTTGATATCGAAGAAATTAGTCCCATCAGGAACATTGAGGACCAAACGTGGTTGGCAATCAGATGGCTGACGTTTGAGAAGTTCTTCAGCTTGCTCAAATTGATTGTCATAGATATGGAGATTGTTGATGAAATAAAAGAATTTACCAACTTTCCAACCAAAGTGCTTGGCAATCATCATCTGAAGAGCCACATACTGCATGGCATTAATATGATGAGCCACCAGCATATCGTTAGAACGTTGCGTCAAAGTGGCGTCCAAATAAATGTCCTCGCCCATACGGCGAACGTCAAACATAGTTTGGAAGGCACAAGGCTGAAGTCCTGCTGTCGCCTCGAAGGCCTCGTAATCCCAAAGGGAGATGACATTGCGACGGTTCCACGGATTAGCCTCCAACTGTGCCAGCAAACGGTTAATGATATCGTGCTTCTTAACAACCGCTCCATAACGCTGACCAATCGAACGCTTGTCCCCATTATTGGCAGGCACGCCTTCAACTTCCCAGTCATTCCAATAGTGGACATTGTATTTGTCTTCAAGGACATCTAGGCTGTTTGTCTGGTCTTGATAAATCCAAAACACTTCTTTGATGGCAGATTTGATAGCGATAGGACGAAGAGTGGTAATTGGAAACTCTCCCTTGCTCAAGTCATATTCTGCAAAAGCTCCAGTGATGTATTTGGAGTTGGCTGTGGTGCCATCCTTGTATTTAGGACGTGCTTGCTCCGACCAAACGCCTTCTTCCATGATTTTAGTGATATTTTCTTTAAAAATAGTGTCTGCTTTTGTCATGATTTTCCTCTTTATTCTATTGAAAACAAAGTATTTTTTGAGACTTTCCTTAAGTGATTACGGACGTCTGCGAACTTCTTCGAAGTTCCAAGACTAATTTTTGAGCCTATGGTCTCAAAAATTCCGAGTGTCTGTAAACAAAACACTTTATTTACAGACACTTATCTCACAGCGGAAAGTCTCACTTAACGCTCGCAATGATTTCAATATATAACAACAATTTTACTTTTCTAACATAGCTAAAAAACAAGTAGATTACCACTTCAATTTTACCTTATTCTGGTGTAAATGAGAAATATAAGCTATGGGAATAGTAAAAGTAAGTCGTTTAAAATCCCCTAGTTCCTATCAAAAAATGAGATATAACTAACTATCAAAGTTTTTTCAAGGCGAAAGCGCTCTTTTATGGTAAAATCACTATAGATTAGTATCTTCTGGATACTCTACAATGAAGAAAAAAGGAAACATCATATGTCTATTGGAATTGATAAGATTGGTTTTGCGACCAGTCAATATGTTCTAAACATGGCTGATCTCGCTCTTGCCCGTGGGGCGGAGCCTGAAAAATTCAGCAAGGGGCTGATGCTTGATGCAACCAGTATTACGCCGATTACAGAAGATATCGTGACGCTTGCCTCTGATGCGGCGGCTGATATTTTAAATGACGACGACAAAAATGCTATCGATATGGTCATCGTAGCTACTGAGTCTTCCATTGACCAGTCTAAGGCTGCTGCTGTCTATGTCCACAGTCTTTTAGGTATTCAGCCTTTTGCTCGTTCTTTTGAAATGAAGGAAGCTTGTTACGCTGCAACTGCTGGACTTAACTATGCTAAATTGCACGTGGCAGCCCACCCAGATAGCAAGGTTCTGGTTATCGCTAGTGATATTGCCCGCTATGGTGTGGAATCTTCTGGTGAATCAACTCAGGGAGCTGGTGCTGTAGCTATGCTAGTCAGTCAGAATCCACGTATTTTGGAACTTGCTGATGATAATGTAGCTCAAACTCGTGATATCATGGACTTCTGGCGTCCAAACTACAGTTCAACGCCTTATGTTCAAGGCATCTATTCAACCAAGCAGTACCTTGACAGTTTGAAGACAACTTGGGCAGCTTATCAAGAACGCCATCAGACTAACTTTGCTGATTTTGCCGCTTTTTGTCTCCATCTCCCTTATCCTAAGCTAGCTCTTAAGGGACTTAACAAGATTATTCCAAAAGATTTGAATCCAGAGAATAAAGAGCGTCTGACAAATAACTTTGACGCTTCAATCACCTATAGTCGTCAAATTGGAAACATCTATACAGGGTCACTCTATCTTGGACTTCTGTCTTTGCTTGAACAGTCGCAAGACCTTAAAGCCGGAGATAAGATTGGCTTCTTCTCTTACGGTTCTGGAGCTGTCTCTGAAATTTTCTCAGGACGTCTGGTTGAAGGTTACAAAGACCTGCTTCGTTCGGACCGCCTAGATACCTTTGCCAAACGTCAACAATTAAGCGTTGCTGATTATGAAAAACTTTTCTATGAGGAGGCGCAGTTGGATGACACTGGTTCTACTCAATTCGCTGATTACCAAACCGGAGCTTTCCGTTTAGCTGAAATCTCTGAACACCAACGTATCTATAAAGGACATTAATATGACTAAACTCTCTTGGACTGGTTTTTCCAAGAAGACACCGCAAGAACGTAAAGAGCATTTGAAAACGAATGCTCTTTTGTCTCAGGAAAATCAAGATCTTCTGGATAAGAACCAACAACTCACCCTTGAAACAGCCAATCAAATGGCTGAAAATGTTATTGGTCGATTCACACTTCCCTTTGCCATTTGCCCAGATGTATTGGTAGATGGTGTGACTTATCAGGTTCCCATGGTTACCGAAGAACCTTCAGTTGTGGCTGCTGCTTCCTACGCTAGCAAGCTCATTAAGCGTTCTGGTGGTTTCACGACTACGATTCATGACCGTCAGATGATTGGCCAAGTTGCCCTCTTTGACGTTCCTGATAAGGCTGCTGCCTCAAGTAAAATTCAAGCAGCCAGTCAGGACCTTATAGAGATTGCCAAAGAGGCTCACCCTTCTATTGTTAAGCGTGGGGGTGGCCCTCGCAAGCTCTGGACTGAGACTAAAGGAAACTTCCTCATTGTCTATCTAGCCGTTGATACCCAAGAAGCCATGGGAGCCAATATGGTCAACACCATGATGGAAGCCCTGGTGCCAGAATTGGAAAACCTCTCAAAAGGTCAAAGCCTCATGGCTATTCTCTCAAATCTAGCCACTGAGAGTCTTGTGACAGCGACTTGTCGTCTTAGCACACGCTTCCTCAGTCGTAATAAGGAAGAGGCACATGACCTAGCCAAGAAAATGGAGATGGCTAGCCAACTGGCTCAGGTGGACCCCTACCGAGCAGCTACCCATAACAAGGGAATTTTCAATGGTATCGATGCCCTAGTTATCGCGACCGGAAACGATTGGCGAGCCGTTGAGGCCGGTAGCCATGCCTATGCTAGCAAGGATGGTAGCTACCGTGGTCTCTCCACATGGACTTATGATCATGAAGCTAAGGAACTAGTGGGAGAATTAACCCTCCCCATGCCAATCGCAACTCGTGGAGGTTCTATCGGACTTAACCCTAGTGCTTCTATCGCCCATGACTTGCTTAATCATCCAGATGCCAAAACTCTAGCCAGTATCATCGTCTCTCTTGGTTTGGCACAAAATCTGGCTGCTCTCAAAGCTCTGACTTCAACAGGAATACAGGCAGGACATATGAAACTCCAAGCCAAATCCCTAGCTTTGTTAGCTGGGGCTATTCCTGAAGAAATGCCTCAGGTTTTGGCTGAACTTCTCAAGGCCAAACATATGAACCAAGAAACTGCACAAGCAATTTTGGAGAAACTCAGAACCCCATAAGAAGTGATCCAAAAGCATAAAAAATCAACCTGCCTTATCACATAAAAAATAAAGATGTTGGAAATTTTATCTCAACATCTTTTTCATATCTTACAAGTTCTGACTTGACTTGAATTTCTATAATGTTATAATCTAGTTATGAAAACTAGATAAAGAGGTTTTTATAATTTGACAACACAACAATACCCTCTCTGGGAAGAATTACCAGAGATTGAACTCTATTTGGATCAGGTTTTGCTCTATGTCAACCAGGTCACCCAAAGTACTTTGGGACCAAACGACAAGGGGCTAACCGCCTCTATGGTCAATAATTATGTCAAACATGGCCATGTCGCAAAACCCATCAAGAAAAAATATAATGCTGCTCAGGTAGCTAGACTTATTGTCATCACTAGTCTGAAGACCGTCTTTGAGATTTCTGAGATTGCCAAAACCTTAGAAATCCTACGAACAGATGCTGAAAGCCAAAAGAGCTACTACAATGACTTTGTAGCCTGTATGAATGGTCAGTTTCCTCAAGAAGCTCCGCAAGTCATACTCTCAGCCTGTCAGACGCTGCAATGCTACCGAGCTACCCATCAACTTTTGAACGACCTTGAAGGAGGAAATAATGTCTAATACTGCTACTTTTAATACTTCTCCCAACCTCAAACTCAGTAAAAAACTTAGCTTTGGTGAGGAAGTGGCAAACAGCGTGACACACGCCGTCGGTGCTGTGGCCATGCTAGTCTTACTGCCAATTACTGCTGTTCATGCCAACAACGGCTATGGTATGACTGCTGCTGTCGGGATGTCTGTTTTCGTTATCAGCCTATTCCTCATGTTTTTGAGCTCAGCCATCTACCATGCTATGGATTACAACTCACCCCACAAGATGGTTCTAAGAATTATTGACCACAGCATGATTTATATCGCCATTGCTGGAAGCTACACCCCTGTTGCCCTCTCATTGGTTGGCGGTTGGCTAGGCTATAGCATCATCATCCTTCAATGGGGAACAACAATTTTTGGTATTCTCTATAAAATTTTTGCTAAAAAAATCAATGAAAAGTTCTCCCTCTTCCTCTATCTGATGATGGGATGGTTGGTTATCTTTATCATTCCAGCTATCGTCACTAAGACAGGACCAGCCTTTTGGGGGCTCATGCTTGCTGGAGGATTGTCATACACGGTTGGAGCAGCTTTTTACGCTAAGAAAAAACCATACTTCCACATGATTTGGCACCTCTTCATCATGCTGGCTTCAGCACTCCAATATCTGGGTATCGTCTACTTTATGCTTCCTTAAGCTAATACTAGACTTCTAGGTGTTATGGTATAATAAGGCATACGGAGGTAAATCATATGAAAAAAGAACTCAGACGAGATCCAAACAACAAAATCATTGCCGGTGTTTGTTCTGGTATCGCTAAATATCTTGACATCGACCCTGTCATTATTCGCCTCATTTGGGCTGCAGCGATTTTCTTATTCGGAACAGGCTTTCTTTTCTACATCATCTGCTGGATTATTATCCCAGAAGAAAGCAAGTGGTAAGTTATCATTGAATATACAAAAAAGTGATACAGACCTAAATTTCTTACTATTTAGGTCTGTATCACTTTCTTTTTTATTTTCTCAAGCGGAAAATAAAATAGCTGACATTAACAAGGAGTAAAACACTCCAAAGAATGAGAAAGGGAATATTTCCTCGGACAGCATTGTGCCAAATACCTAGGGCGTATAAGGCCATAAAGACTAGTGAGCCTAGAACTGCTGTTCCCTTATTGTTTTGTGGTTGTTTAGACATATGAACCTCCTTTGATTGCTTGGTCTGATCCGGTTTAAAGCCATAAACCAGAGCGAGAAAAAGTCTGGCTTGGCGTTTGACATCATTTGCCAAAGACCTATGAGACTGAGCATAGATGCCTTTTGGATTGTAGAAAGATTTATCAAACTGTTCAGGCGCTTGCTGTCCCCAACGTTTTTTCAATTTGTTGGGTGAACGAAAGCCCCTAGTCATTCGATTACGAAAATCAGGGTCATGTGGTTGGACCGGCTCCACATCCAATTGCCAGTGGCGCTTGAAATTACCATAGTTAAAACTGGCACCATTAACCACCCCACTCTCGGTCACCTGCTCCGCATCGACCTCATTGAGAAAGTTTCCCTGACTATCCAGAATAAACTCAATCCGATTATAGAGAAGAATTTTTAGATTAACACTTGGAATCCCATCAGGATAAACCGCCTTGCCATCACAGATAGAAACCTTCTGGTGCAAACGTCCCTGATCAAACATGGTGAAAGGCTTCCATCTCAGATAGACAGCCAAAGCTTCTTTATCTGTCATCCCTGGCTTTTTATAATGCGTCCGCACATACTGAGCCTGTTGACTAGAAATCAGGTAACGTAGCTGATGGATTTGTCTCTCAATAGAGGCATTCTTAGACAAACTATCACCAGGAAAAGCCAGGTCTACCAATTTAACGACATCCTTCCAGAAGGAATCATGCGGTGCCAAGTCAGGATCAAAATAAGATAAAAGGTGTTGGGTTTCTTCAAGCTCTCCCGATAAATCCTCTGGCATCCCTATATAAGCTAACAATAGCTTTAGTACTTGCAATGGCTGGTAGTCCCTTCGCCAGTCCTCCCATAAGTGTCGAAAGGCTTTTGAACCAATGAGCATCACATCCCTCCTCGATAATATATGTAAATTCATTCAGTCGTCTCTTTGATGAACTCCTCTATCTTCTCGGCCACCTCTTTGGTCTGATAGTGATAAAGATAATGCGGAGCATCATAAAAAGTCACTTCGATATTTTTCTGGTCCTTTGCAAAGCTAGTCGCATAATGCCGCCAGTCCTTCTGGCTAAAACCAGTACCCCCACCATTCGAGACCATCAGTAAGGTTGGAATTTGTGAATCAATGCTAGAAGTAACCTTTTTCGCATTTTCCTTAACAGACAGGCTCTCATTTAACATAGCCTTTGACAAAATTTGACGATAGGCTATCCGTTGATAGAGGCGGTGGTCACTACTACTGAGATTGGCATTAGGCACATATAAGCGACCCGGTAAATACCTTAATAAGCCTAATTGACTTCCCCAACGAGCCATACGTAAAATCTGGGGATGTATTGTTAAATGTGCATAACTTTCTGGTAGGGCCCAATCTAAACCAATGATAGCTTTCACTTCACTAGGGTATTTTTCCTGCCACAGAAGTGTCTCTAAGGAGGACATCGAATGAGAAAGGATTATATAAGGACCTGAGACATGAGCCTTGGCTAGGGCTTGACGTGTTTCTGACAGAACCTCAGAAACATCTCTGGACTCTGAAGTGTCCTCACTGTAACCATAACCAGCCCTCTCTACAACGACTATCCTGTATTGCTTCGAAAGCCCATCATACAAGTCTTTAAAATCTAGAATGGGAGAGGCCGTTCCAGCACCAGATAGAAAAACTAGAGTTTGTGACCCCTCCCCCTTTACAAAGACGCTCATTTCATGGCCATTAACAGACACCATTTGTCCCATAGGTTTAAGAGAAGCCTTTTCCCTTTGCAAGGCCAATCTATGATAAGTAAAACTCGCCAGTAACAAAACCAGAACTGCTCCCACCAGGAATAAGAGTCTTTTCATAAAAACGTGCATGGTTTATCCTACTAAAAAGTCAGCTAGCTTAGCTAACCGACTTTCTGATTTATTCGGCATCTGAGCGTGATTTGCGGGCGATATCAGCAAGGATATTTTCTACAAATTCTGATACAGTTTCAGTGTGTGTTTGTTTTTGTCCATAGCGACGAACGTTAACAGTTCCGTCTTCCATTTCCTTGTCACCAACAATCAATTGGTAAGGGATTTTTTGTGTTTGAGACGCACGAATCTTGTATTGCATTTTCTCGTTACGTTCATCCACTTCAACACGGATACCACGGTCACGAAGTTGTTTAGCAACTTCCCAAGCGTAATCTGTGTGGGCTTCATTTGAAACTGGGATAACAGTTACTTGTTGAGGTGCCAACCAAGTTGGGAAGGCTCCTTTATAGTTTTCAATAAGGATAGCTGTAAAGCGTTCCATTGTTGAAATAACCCCACGGTGAATCATAACTGGACGGTGTTCTTCTCCATCAGCTCCGATATATTTAAGGTCAAAACGTTCTGGAAGCAAGAAGTCCAATTGGATAGTAGAAAGTGTTTCTTCATTACCAAGGGCAGTCTTCACTTGGATATCAAGTTTTGGACCGTAGAAGGCAGCTTCACCTTCTGCTTCAAAGTAGTCGAGTTCCATGTCATCCATGGCTGATTTCAACATGCTTTGAGCATTTTCCCACATTTCGTCATTGTCAAAGTATTTGTGAGTATCTTTAGGGTCGCGGTATGACAAACGGAAACGATAGTCAGTCAAGTTGAAATCTTCGTAAACGTCGATAATCAATTGAAGCGTACGTTGGAACTCATCTTTGATTTGTTCTGGTGTTACGAAAGTATGACCGTCATTAAGTGACATTTCACGCACACGTTGAAGTCCTGTAAGGGCACCAGATTTTTCATAACGGTGCATCATACCAATTTCAGCGATACGGATAGGCAATTCGCGGTAAGAGTGCACATGGTGTTTGTAAACTTCGATGTGGTGAGGACAGTTCATTGGACGAAGGACAAAGGCTTCACCATCTCCCATATCCATTGTTGGGAACATATCTTCACGGTAGTGATCCCAGTGACCTGAAGTTTTGTATAGCTCAACTGAGGCAATTGGTGGAGTGTAGACGTGTTGGTAGCCTGCTGCTACTTCCTTGTCCACGATGTAGCGTTCCAAGACACGACGGATTGTCGCACCGTTTGGCAACCAGAATGGAAGACCTTGACCAACTTCTTGAGAAATCATGAACAAATCAAGTTCTTTACCAAGTTTACGGTGGTCACGTTCTTTAGCTTCTTCAAGACGTTTAAGGTAAGCCTTGAGATCTTTTTTATCGAACCAAGCTGTACCGTAGATACGTTGCATCATAGCATTATCGCTATTTCCACGCCAGTAAGCACCTGCAACATTCAAAAGATGGAAGACTTGGATACGACCAGTTGATGGTACGTGTGGGCCACGGCAAAGGTCAACGTACTCACCTTGACGGTAGATAGTCAAACCACCTTCGTCTTCTGAGTGCTCTTCAATCAATTCCAATTTATATGGGTCATTTTTGAAGATTTCACGCGCTTCGTCTTTAGTCACTTCTTCACGGATTGATGGGAAGTTTTCTTTAACGATTTTCTTCATTTCTTCTTCAATACGAGGAAGGTCTTCGTTAGAAATTTGACCAGCTTCATTGTCAGTATCGTAGTAGAAACCATCTTCGATGGCTGGACCAACACCCAAATGAATATCTGGGAAAAGGCGACGAGCTGCTTGGGCAAACAAGTGAGCCGCTGAGTGACGCAAGATTGGAAGAGCGTCTTCGTGATCAGGTGTCACGATTTCGATGCTTCCATCTTCAGTGATCGCACGAGTTGTGTCAATCAATTTACCGTTAAATTTACCAGCAAGTGCCTTTTTAGCCAAAGAGTTGCTGATAGATTGTGCAATTTCAAAAGTTGTAACGCCAGATTCAAATTCACGAACAGCGCCATCTGGGAAAGTAATGTTAATCATAATTAAGATGTCAGAGCCCTAAAGGATGAGCCCCTTCTTCCTTTCTATTTAATCTTTTTGTTGTAATAGTTTGTTTCTAGGATGCTTTGCAATTCCTTCTTATGCCAACCAGCACCAATCATCATCTTGTTGACATTAAAGTCTAGATCCCTGCCATCAGTTAGAAAGAAACGAAGTTTGTAACCAATAAACAAACGTTTCTTAAACTGATAGGACTTAATCATCTCTTCAGGAAGTGTAGCAATAATCTCCCCTAATTTTCCTAAAGGAGTAATCGAGATAATGAAAACCTCTTTTTCTGTAAAAACAATAAGAAAATAGGCATTGGCTGTTCCACCAAGTCTTTGAGTAGCATAGATAGCGTGCATAGTCTCAGCAAGACTAGCATCCACACCGTGGTCAATCAAGTAGGCCTTGATAGCTTCATATTTGAACCCCATAAAATTCTCCCTCAACTAAAAAGATAGTGTCACCTCGTTCTAAACAATCCTTTTAGTAATCAAAGAGAAAATATTTAGTCACAAAGTAAAGCTTTTCTATCTAAACTAGACATTCTAAAAATTGTAAAGCATACCAAACAATACAAAAAGCGACATCCTAAAAAGGACGTCGCAACGTGGTTCCACCTTAGTTCGTGTACGACAAAAAATGAGTCTGTCCTACACCTCTGATTGGCTCTAACGTGGCCACCGTTTTATGTTTGCATAAAAAGTTAATCGAGTAGTCCCAATCATGTCCTCTGCGTGATTTCCAGCACCACACGCTCTCTGAAAGATTTCCCATGACTGATATGTCTCTATGCGTTATTATAGCATGAAACTGTAATTTTTCAAGCTAATTATCTCTTTTATTAATCAATTCTAAGATTTTATCTGACTAGGAAAATCTGGTAGCTTTCCTAATCCAAAAGTTTCGTGATATTTCTGATTTTCTTGACCTGTTTGGCTGATCCTTTGAGGATACGAACAGAGCCGTTAACAGGCAAGGTAATAGCCTTAGTCGGCAAATAAGTTACCATACGCGTCAAGCGTTTCATGGTACTGTCTTCACCATTCAAATCGTTGTGGAAATCCTTAGAAATCGTAAGGTCCAAGTAATACTCATAGACACGTTTTCCAAAGTTTTCCGCAGAAATTTCATAAAGCTTGTCAGCCCACTTAGTTTCGTCTTTTTCTGGTGTTGCAATGGCAGCTTCCAAAATGGCCCCGGCTAAATCATTATCATGATAATAAAGCGTTCCAAACATCTGGTCTGTAATCACATTATCCAAATAAGGATTTCCGTGGGCAATGATAGGGGTACCGCTAGCCAAGGCTTCCAGATAGGTCAAGCCCTGAGTCTCACTGGTTGATGCCGAAATGAAGAAATCAGCAGACTTATAATAAAGTGCTGTCTCACTAGGCGCAATCATACCAGTGAAAACCACCTTGTCCTGAATACCAAGTTTTTTGGCTTGAGACTTAAGATCTGGTAGGTAAGGACCGTCACCAGCCACAACCAAACGCACCTTGTCGTCTTCCTCCAAAACAGAAGGGAGAGCAGCCAGCACAGCCTGGATGTTTTTCTCATAGGACACACGAGAGAGGCTCAACAACATGGTCTCATCAGAGGCGATACCAAGCTTGGATCTCAAGTCTGCCACATCATCTTCAGTAATCTCTGGACGTTGGAATTTTTCAAGTTCAATTCCAGTTGGAATGACACGTTTTTCAGCTGCAACCTTGTACTTGAGCAAAAGGTCATAAACAATCTCACTCGGACAGATGACTCCATCCAAATCGCTCATAAAGCCACGAACAATGTACTTAACCATACTTGGACGGATAACCATACCTTTGGCAATATAGCGGACATAGTCTTCATACTGAGTATGGTAGGTATGCACAACAGGAATCCTAAGTTCGCGTGCAATGGCAATCCCTAGCAGACCTAATGAAAACTCTGTCTGCGTATGAATAATATCAAGCTTATATTGTTTAGCAATCTCTAGTGCCTTGGAAAAGCCACGATAAGCTACACGGCGATCCTTAAAAGCAAAGAAAGGCACACTCGGAATACGGACAATCTGCCAGTCTTCATAGCGGTCAACATCTCTATCAGTGGTGGTAAAGATAAAGACTGTATGTCCCATTTTTTCCAACTGCGTCTTCAGCGTGCGAATACTGGTCGCAACACCTGATACCTGCGGAAAATAGGTATCTGTAAACAATCCGATACGCATTTAAATCTCCAATACTTCTTTGTAGGCTTCAACAAGCTTTTGGGCGACATCATCAATCGAGCGACTTTCTGCAACCTTATAGCCTTCTTCACGTTTGTCCACTTTACCATCGATAAGATCTTGCAAGGCTACTACAAATTCGTCCACGTTGTGCCCGAATGAAGCCGACTTGTCATTAACCCAGCCTTCATAAACAGGAATATCACGCAAAACCACATGCTGGTGACTGGCAAAGGCTTCTAGCACCACAATCCCTTCTGTTTCCTCGTAAGATGGGAAAAAGAAAGCATTAGCACCACTCATAGCTCCCTGGAAGACGGCTCCCTTGAAATAACCTGGGAAGCTGACATTATCAGGATGCTTACCATTGACAATGTCTCGAATCTTCTTAGGAATCAACCATTTGCTGATACTACCTAACCAAATGAAACGAACATGAGGCATCTTTTCGGCAACCTTGACGAAATCTTCAATTCCCTTGCGTTGGAAATAAAGACCCGCACAAATCACCACTGGCTGTCCTTCCTTGATACCAAAGTAGTCTCGGAAAACTTCTTCCTTACGTGGATCCTTACCGTATTTTTTCAAATCAATCCCATTTGAAACAGCAATGATTGGTGTGGTAACTCCGTAAGACTGAATCAATTTTTTGGAATACTCAGATGGCGTAATCACGTAATCGGCCTTTTGATACATGTGGGCCAAGTATTTCCCAAAAAGTGGAGCCAAAAGGTTAGAACCGATGAATGAATTCTCAAAGTCTTCACGTGTCGAATGACCATGCATGATGACCTTCTTGCCACGGCGTTTTGCAGCATGCAATAACATCAAGCTGCGTGGCCCATAAGTATTAATATGAACGACATCGTAATCACCCAAGATGTCCGTTGTATAGGGAATCCCCGCCAAGTCCAAGGCATGCATCTGATGGTGGAGAGCCCGTCCGATTCCTGATTTTTCAAGAACCGATTTTCCTTCAAGATAAAGTAGAACTTTCATACTCTTCATTATAGCTTAATTTAGTAGAAATTTCATCTTGCAGTTGGCTTTATCTTGATTTCTCATTTAATGAGATAGGCGGCCAAATACTAAAAAAGATCGAGAATACTCGATCTTTTAGGTCATCATCTTAAACGTCTTTACGGCGACGATGGCTATATGCTACACCCATGACTGCTGCCACTTCTGCTGCCACACCAAGGGCAAGCAAAGCAGTATCATTAGCTTGACCAGTCTCTGGAAGTTGAGGTCCTGATTTCTCAGAGGATTGAACTGGCTTAGCTGGTTTTGGAGTCACCGGTGGAGTAGGCGGAGTTGGTGGTGTTGGCGGAACCACTGGTGGTTTAGGTGGGACACTTGGTGGTGTCGGTGGTGTTGGCGGTGTAGGAGGTTTTGGAGGAATGTAACTATTGTTAAATTCTGTATCCAAAGGAAGGAGAACGGCTGCTACGAGCAGATTTTCCTTTTCACCTACAGTCTTAGTAACGGTCACCTGGAATTTAGCCACCATGTTATCATAAACCACGTCAGCTTCATTGCCCTTGACTTCTTCAACAGTGTAGTAGTAAACACCTGGTTTGTCGTAGACAATATTTTCAAAACTAATGTTTCCTTGTGCATTATTGGTCACTGTTTGGATAACATTACCCTTGTCGTCCTTGAGAACGAAACTAAACTCACCATCTTTGAGGTTACGACCTGTAAGAACCTTGGTCAATTCGAATTTGGCCTTAGCTGGTTGCACGTCTTTCACATAGTTATTGAAAACAGTATCTTTTGGATTAGCAACTGTTGATACCAAAGCATCACCATCTCGTGTCACTGTAATCCAGACAGTTGCTTTCATACCATCATAGATGATATCTTCGTTAGTTCCCTTAACTTCTTCAACAGTATAAGTGTAAGTTCCTGCCTTATCAAAGTGAAGTTCACTAAAGGCAACACGACCATCAGCTGTATTACCAACTGTTTCGACAATATGACCGGCACTATCTTTGAGAACAAATTGGAACTCATTAGCAGTCAAAGTTTGGTTGACACCTGCCTTAGTCAATTCCTTACTGAACTGAATAGCGGCCTTAGCTGGAGTCACAAACTTGTTGTTAAAGATAGTGTCTTTAGGATTAACCACGGTTGAAACAAGGGCGTCGCCATCACGTGTTACCGTGATAGAAACAGCAGCTTTCATGCTGTCATAAACAATTGAGTCATCCTTACCTGTAAGCTCTTCAACAGTGTAGTTGTAAGTACCTACCTTGTTAAAGGTTAACTCACTAAAAGCAACCTGACCATCAGCTGTATTACCAACAGTTTCAAGGACTTTTCCAAAACGGTCTTTAAGAACAAATTGGAATTGATCTGCTTTTAGATCTTGTTTAACGCCTGCCTTGGTCAATTCCTTACCAAATGCAATTTTGGCCTTGGCTGGTGTTACCAATTTATTGTTAAAGATAATGTCTTCTGGATAGGCAACCTTGGCAACCAATTTGACTTGATTGTCCACAGTTTCACGAACAACCTGAATGGTGATATTGGCTTCTAGTTTGTCATAGACCACATCTTCGTCATTACCTGGAACTTCAGTCACACGATAATGATAGACGCCTGGCTTACTGAGTGAGAGATTTGAAAAGACAATTTTACCCTTGGCATCATTAGTGGTTTCCCCTAAGTCAACAGGATTGGCACTATCCGTCACATCAACCAGTTTGAAGGTAAATTCTTTGTCCTTGAGGTCTCTGCCTGCCAAGTCCTTCTCAAGTTCAAGATTGAAATGAGCGAGATTATCCCCGATGGCATCTCCACGACCTCCAACTAAGCGAATGGTTGACTTGTAAGAATCAGAAACAACATCCGCATGGAGTTTAATACGGTTGACAGGGTTGGTTGATTCTTCAACAGGTTTTGTCAAACGGGTTTGATACCAAACATAAACCATGCGGTCCAACTGATTGAGTTTAAGCTCAAAATGGCTATCATCATAAGAGAAACTCTTAATCAAATCCATAGCTGAACCCTTGTCAATCCAAGGATCTGCCGAATCAATGTAGCGAAGTTGCAAAGAACCGTCCACAAATCTTTGATTGTCAGACCAAGTATCAACCAGTTTCAAGTTGTTAAGGAGACGTCGTGAGTAATTAAGACGCATCTGCCAATTTAGGATAGTTGGATCATGCTTGTCTTGACTACCCCACTTAGAAATAACCTCTTGACCTGGAGGAGGTGACTGCACTTTACCCACTGAAACATGAATGATACGTCCCTCAAAATCAAGAGTAAGATGTTCCCCTTCATCTACTTCTTCAGAATAAAGGGTATCCAACTCCAAACTCATGAGCTTATTGTTAGGATGTGTTTGGAAATAGTTATTAAAGGTCGTAGTGACACGATTCTTCTCAGGATCAATTTGAGCCAGACCTACAATTTGATTGTCTGGATTATAGACATTGATATCGTAGCTAGTACGGAATCGCAACTGCTCAGGCAAATTAAAAATGACCTGATCCCCTTCATTGATGGTCATATCATCAGGGAAAGGAATATTGTGGTAGACAACCTTGCTAGTAGCGTACTTACTATTTCCGTTCGGAAATTCCATTTCCACATCAGGATTTTGAACAGTGATTTCAGTTCCTGTCTTTGTCACCTTGACATCCGATGGAATCGGGCGACTTAGGTTGGTAACCTTAAGTCCGAAATTATCAGACGAAGCGGAACTCGTATTGTTTGCTGCAGCGAGGTCGCTAGCGCTAGCTTCTCGTGTTTCATTGACTGTAACAGGTTTCTCACTGAGCCCCTCACTAGTCTTATCTTGTGATGAACTTGTTTGCTCAGAGCTTGCAACCGTTTGCTCTTGAAGCGCAACTTCACTAGAAACAGCAGTTACTGAGATAGCACTAGTACTTTCTGCTTGAACGGTAGGTTCAGCTGTCACTTCTTGACTTGAGGCACTAGTGCTTGTCCTTTGGCCCCCACCATCAGACTCACTGGCTTCCTCAAGTACACTCGTCGCTGGTTGGCCTTTAGGCTCTTCAGCTTGATCTGCTTTGGCGGTACTTACACCAAAAACTGCAGACGAAAGTAAGACCGAAGCAACGCCCACCGTAAACTTACGTATGGAGAAACGCTGCCTCGAATCACCGAATCGGTTATTCATGATTCTATCCTCCCATTTTTACAAATCTTAACATTTTTGTAACCCTTTTCATTCTGAATTATACACTATTTTCAGAACTTTGCAAGATAATTATTTACCCCTTTGGAGGTTTTGTAAAGCTTTCTAAGATATCAATAGATAGTGAAATTTTCAAACCCTTATATTATAAGCTTTCTTTCGGAGTCCCTCTTTTAATATTGTTTTTCTTTCTCATTTTATTGCCATAATTTTAATTCAATTTCCGTCTGAAAAATGCTAAAATTCAGATTTTTTCTTTAAAAAATGAGAAGCTTATCTTATCTAAAAGCAGAAAAAAACTGCCATTCTTAAATGAATAGCAGTCGTCTTTAAATTAATTAAGAAAATGAGCATAAGCACTCATTTAATGTATTTTAAGCAAGTTCTTTGAGAAACTCAACCAAGATAGCAGCTGATTGTTTCCCCGCCTGAATAATGAATTCATCAAAGGTAATGTTAGCATCATGAGCAGCTGTATCACTCATGGCACGTACAACGATGAAAGGCTTTTTGACACTGTGTGCGGCTTGAGCAATAGCTGCTCCCTCCATCTCTACAGCCAAGACTTCTGGGAAATGATCCTTAATAGCATCAATCTTGTCTTGACCCGCAATGAAGCTATCACCCGTAGCGATAAGCCCAATCTTAGAATCAATGGAAGCCTGAGCTAAGACCTTTTCGAAAGTCTCTACGAAGGTAGAGTCACTTTCAAAGTAGAGTGGCTGCATAGACATTTGCCCATAATCATAGCCAAAGGCTGTCAAATCAACATCGTGATAGGCTAATTTTGACGCCACAACCACATCTCCAATTTTAAGTCCAGGTGCTACTGCTCCAGCAGAACCAGTGTTAATGAGGGCATCAACGCCAAAATGGTCTGCCAAGACAGCCACAGACATGGCTGACATAACCTTACCAACACCTGATTGTACCAAAACGACGTCGTGTTTTCCCAAACGTCCTGTGTAGTAGGTATTGCCAAGAACAGTTTCTTCAACCTTATTTTCCAATTGCTCCACTAGAAGCACTAACTCCTGCTCCATGGCAGCGATAATTCCGATTTTCATATAGTTCCTTTTCAGCTTGTAATCTTTCCTGAATCAGTAGCTAGGGCTATCTGACTCATAGACTTTTTAGAAATAAAAGACAGCAATGAAGAGAAGAATCAAGAGGACCACAACCCAAAAGAGGATGCGATTAAGCTTGTGTTGAAATTGATTGCGTTTAGCATTCTCAATTCGACGGCTCTTGTAGGCAGAAGGCTGGTAATCAGCCTCATAATCCTCATCGTAGAACTCTTGCTCATAGTCCTCATAATAAGGATATTCCTCTAAATCGATTTCCCCACGCTTGGCCTGCTCAATGATATCGTCGGTCAAAAGTGGTTTTCCCATAGCTTATTTTCCTCCGAAATGAAGTGCATAGTATTGGAGGGCGATGATAGTTTTGGCATCCTGGATAGCCCCTGACGCTACAAGTTCCATACACTCTTCATAGGTCAATTCATAGAGTTCAAGGAACTCATCATCATCAAGTGGACGTGGATTTTCCACAGGTTTAAGGTTAGTCGCTACATAGAGCTTGATTCTCTCATTACAAAAGCCAATGGCTGTGTAAAATTCATAAATCAATTCCAGATCACCCTTGTATTGAGTCTCCTCTTCAAGTTCACGCGCCGCTGCAGCCATCTCATCGCCAGCTTCACCGACTTCCAGCTTACCCGCAGGAATCTCGTAAGAAACCGCCTCAATAGCCTTACGGTATTGTTTGACGATAATGATTTTTCCTTCTGGGGTAACTGCTAAAACAGCTACTGCACCCTTGTGGAAGATGAGTTCACGACCAGCTGTCTTACCGTCTGGCAAGAGGACCTCGTCTACTGCGACTTCAAAAATATGTCCCTTAAATTTTGACTCACGTTTGAGTGTTTTTTCTTCAAAATCCATGAATTGACTCCTTTTACTTCTGACCTCATTCTAAGCTGTTTTTATAAACAACCAAACTCAGATAGCCTTAAGCCTACTTTTGTTGACTTGGGTGGTGAGGTTTCTTAATGGCATAGCCTTCTTTATTGACCTGGCGGCCACGTCCAATGGCTACACTGTCAGCTGGCACATCATCTGTGATGGTTGAGCCAGCCGCTGTGAGAGCGTTAGCCCCAATTTCAAGCGGTGCAATCAAGGTTGAATTGCTTCCGATAAAGACGTTATTGGCAATTTGTGTCTTGAACTTGTGTTGGCCATCATAGTTAACGGTAATGGTTCCAGCACCAAAGTTAACGTCAGAACCAACTTCCGCATTACCAATATAGGTCAAATGACCAGCCTTGGTATTTTCACCGATAGTAGAACCCTTAACCTCAACAAAGTTACCGATATGAACATCTTTTTTGAGGGTTGAATCTGGACGAACATGGGCAAATGGACCAACGGTAACGCCCTCTTCAACCACTGAGTGCTCAATCATAGAGTTAGTGATAACCGTTTTGGCACCGATAGTTGAATCAACAATATAAGTACCATTAGTAAGCACTGACTCTGCACCAATCTTAGTTTGTCCTTTAAGTGTCACATTAGCTTCAATGACAACATCTGGCTCAATTTCCACATCCACGTCGATATAAGTAGCGTTTGGATTTTGGAAAGTAACACCGTTGACCATGTGAGCTTTGTTGATACGACGACGCATAACATCTTCTGCTGTAGCTAGGGCAACACGGTCATTAACCCCAAGACTTTCTTCGAAATCACGAAGGGTGAAGGCACCTACTTTTTCACCATTCTCACGGAAAATAGAAATAACATCAGTCAAATAGTATTCCCCTTGAGCATTATTGGTGTTAATATTTTTAAGCGCTTCGAAGAGGCGTTTATTATCAAAAACGTAAGTCCCTGTATTGATTTCTTTAACCTGTTGTTCGAATTCGTTGGCATCTTTTTGCTCAACAATCTTAGTCACTTCGCCATTTTCGTTACGGATGATACGACCATAACCAAATGGATTGTCCGCAGTTGCAGTCAAGATAGTGGCAACATTTTTATGATTAACGTGGAAATCAATAAGGTTTTTAAGGCTTTCACCAGTAATCAAAGGCGTGTCACCAGCAATAACAAGCGTTTGACCTTCAAGTCCAGCCAACTCATCTTCAGCCATCATTACTGCGTGACCAGTCCCCAACTGCTCAGTTTGCATAGTGAAGGCAGATTGACCATCCAAAACCTCACGAACAAGTTCAGCCTTGTGACCAATAACAGTAACGTTTTTAGCTGGATCAATGGCTGAAACTGCACGGAAGACATGCTCAAGCATAGTGATGCCTGAAACCTTGTGCAATACTTTTGGAAGATCTGATTTCATGCGAGTTCCTTTACCCGCAGCAAGGATAATAGCGTAATTAGTCATTTTCTTTTTCCTTCTTAATATTTTTTTGATGGTTTCCTTCGTGGCGGTCTTAGCCTTGAGCCCCAAATCTCAGAGCCTCCACCTCCCACTGGGATAGCCTACGAAAGAAAGGGGCCTTGAAAACATAGTCTCTCATTTCTTAGAAAATATGTCCTCATAACTGACGTTTTTTAGGGCCTCTGATTATCTATAATCGCCCTATTATACCATAAATGAAAAGGTTTTGGCAGAATGAAAGGTAATGAAAAAAGAGCTAACGCTCTTTTTTCTAAGGATAGTTGTCCTATAACCATTCTTTATATTTCTTAATATAGATATGCTTCACAAAGGTAACACTAAGCATATACAAAACGATAATAACAAACAAGAGAATGAAATAGAGACCGTTTAGATGGCTGAGTTTTAAGAGACTAGCCAATGGACTGTATGGAAGAGAAGTCACAAAGAAAGCAGCAAATAAGGTTGTCACAACAACTGATAGTGCTGGGTGACTTTGAATAAATGGTAGTTTTGGTGAACGTAACATGTGGATAACCATGGTTTGAGACCACATAGATTCGATAAACCAACCTGTTTGGAAAATAATGATAAAGGCTGCTGCTTCTGGTGAACCATGAACATAGCCATGCCCCAAAATCATTGGCACAATGATGAAATAGAGCAAGATATATGTCAAAATATCAAATACGGACGAAATAGGTCCTATCCAAGCCATGAAACGCATGATTGATTTGGCTTCCCAGATATGTGGCTCTTTAAGAAATTCCTTATCCACATTGTCAAATGGAAGGGCGATACAAGAGATATCATAGACAAGATTTAGGACAATCAAATGCACAGGTGCCATTGGTAGGAATGGTAAGAAAATGCTGGCAAAGAGGAGAGAAAAGATATTCCCGAAATTTGAAGAAACGGTCATCTTGATATATTTGGTCATATTAGCATAGACCTTCCGTCCTTCAACCAAACCTTTTTCCAAGACCATTAAATCCTTATCAAGCAAGATAACATCTGCAGTTTCTTTGGCGATATCAACAGCTGTATCCACAGAAATCCCCACATCTGACACCTTCATGGATGGGGCATCGTTGATACCATCACCCATATAGCCTACCTTATGCCCATTTTCCTTAAGGCTTAGGATAATTCGTGCCTTTTGGTCTGGGGATAACTTAGCAAAGACTGTTGTCGTTTCCACAGCCTTAGCCAAATCTTGATCTGACATGGTATCAAGATCACTTCCAAGTAGAATGTGCGTCACATCTAGACCAACTTTTTCACAGACAGCCTGTGTCACCTTATCATTGTCTCCAGTCAAAATTTTTGTGGTCACACCATATTCCGCCAAAGCCTTGATAGCAGGTGCTGCTGATGGTTTTGGTGGGTCAAGGAAGGCAAGATATCCCGTCAAAATCATATCACTTTCATCTTCGACACTAAAGACATCATTTTCATTAAGCTGTGATTTGTAGCTAACACCGAGAACACGCAAACCTTGTTCATTCAACTGTGAAACTTCCGCAAGGACTTCCTCACGAACATCGTCAGTCAATGGGATAATGTCTCCCTTGTATTCCACATAGTTAGAAACAGAGAGCATTTCTTCAAGGGCACCTTTTGTCACCATGCTAACAAATCCATCAGTGTCTTGAACAATGACACTCATGCGACGACGTTCAAAATCAAAAGGTAGCTCATCAATCTTGTGGAAGGTCTGGTCAAGGTCACGAACGATGTCATGTTTCTTAGCTTCTCTTTCAGTTCGGCTAATAATGGCACGGTCCATAAGATTTTTTAAGCCAGTTTGGAAATAAGAATTAAGATAGGCTCTCCGAAGTACTGATAGGTCAAGGTCACCATGGATATCAAGAGGGTACTCAAGAACGATTTCATCCTGAGTCAGGGTTCCTGTCTTATCCGTACAAAGGATGTCGATAGCCCCTAGGTCTTGAATAGCATTAAGTTTTTTGATGACCACCTTTTCCTTGGCCATAATGATAGAACCCTTGGCAAGACTGGCTGTGATAATCATCGGCAACATTTCTGGGGTCAAACCGACTCCCACACTAAGGGCAAAGACGCCGGCTTCAAGCCAGTCCCCATCTGTTAAACCGTTAATCACAAAAACAACAGGAACCATGACCAACATGAGTCGAATCAAGAGCCAAGAAATGGAGTTCATCTCACGTTCAAATGAAGTTGGTTCGTCATAAGTATTGATGGTCTGCTCGATAGCTCCCATCATGGTGTCATCACCAACAACTAAAACCAAGGCTATTGCACGACCAGAGATAACATTAGTTCCCATGAAAGCAAGGCTCTCACTTTCAAGCAAACTCTCTAGATTTTGACCATCCGCCTTAGACAGACAAGCCTTTTCCACAGCATCGCTTTCACCTGTCAAGCCAGACTGTTGAACAAAGAAATCACGAGAGTCTAGCAAAACCACATCCGCAGGAATCATATCTCCCGCACTCAGTTTGACCACATCTCCAACCACAATTTCATCGATTGGGATTTCTTGCTCACTGCCATCTCGAAGCACTGTTGCAGTATTGACAATCATGCGAGACAAATTGCTAGCAGCCTTGTCGCTACGAAGTTCTTGAATGAAACGGATACCACCAGATATCAAAACTAGAGTGACAATGATGATAGAAGTCGTTGGGTCTTCTTCACCTGGTTTAGCAAGCCAGACATTGGTGATAAAGGAAACCAGAGCGATGACTAGGAGAATAACAGTAAAGGGATTGATGATAGATTCATAAATCTTTTTGATGATAGAATCCTCTTGTCCTTTGGTAATGACATTTTCCCCATAAAGGTTACGGTTTTCTTCTACTTGGTCTTCCTTCAAGCCATCCAAATGAGTCTTGTAGCGAGTAAGGGTTGTTTCAAGTGGCTCTTGAAGAGCAGCAATAAGTCTTTCTTTATTTGTTGACATTGGAATCTCCTTTTTTAATCAGGAGCCAATCACTTACGGAGTCCCTAAGACACTAATCAGCGATTGACTGGTTAGGTGCGGTTCGGGGTGATCGTCGATTAGTCTCATAGTTTTCTCCTTTCAATTTATTAATGGTGGGCGGACCTCGGACAAAAGAAAAGAGTCCTACCCATATACAGGTAAGACTCTATAAACTCGAGGTGGATTTTTTAATAGATTCTGTCAAAAAATGGACCGTTCAAGCTTTAGCTCCGCAAGGCAATGAAATGAGCTTAGTCTTGACCTTGGCGATCAGGACTGTTGACCAACGAGTAGTGTCTCCACTGCTTTGCGGTAGTCATCCGTATCCTTGTGGTAGCCTCACCTACCGTATTTCACTGAAAATATTACTCCTAAGGCAGTGACTTGTCAAGGGGAAAAGTTACTTTTTGCTTGATTGGATAATAAAAAAGAGCTTCCGCTCTTTTTATACTTAGATAAAATCTTCTTTTGAGACTTTCCTTAAGTGAGGGCAGACGTCATAGTCAAAATAGGAACTTATCTCTCCAATAGAAAAATTAAGAGATCTTTCGTATTTTCTTAGCCTGCACGAAGACAAGCAATGCAAAGACAAGAATCCAGATGATTAGAGCTATTAAACTAGCTTTTTGGTCCTGCCACTTAAAGTGGTCAAAATCACTGAGCGCATTTGTGAAAAGTCCCATGTGACTATATTTTATAACGGTATCAAAAGTGTCACTCATACCTGAAAATGTTGGAATGAAAAGGCTAATCATCATTACTGGTAAGCTAACAATTTGTGAAGAAACTTGAGTCTTACACACCATACCAATTAATAGATAGATAAGCATGATTGCTACCGCAGTTAATAAAACAATGAGATAATAAGCATCTGACTGTTTACCCAAATCAATCTCTAGAATGTTAGGAATGAAAAGTGCTGAAGCAAGACTAATGGCAAATGGGAAAACAAGGGTAGAGATTATGTAATTTTCCGTCTTAACACCACTCAGAAGGAGAGTTCGGAGGGTCTTTTTCTCTTTTTCCTCAGACACAATGGTACTAATTATATTTCCTACACCAAGGGAAAGAGCCATAGACAAACAAGTCGCTAGAAGATTGAACTTTGTCTCTGTATTTAATGTTCCTTGTACCTCATAGAGCTTTTTGTATAGATAGGGAAAGCCAAATGGTAGCAAGACTTGAAGCAAAAGACTTTTATTTGATAAGATAATTCGGCGTCTGAGCCACATAAGTGATTTTAACTGCTTACGCATTGAGCTTACCTCCTGTTAGTTGGATAAAGACATCTTCCAAGGTTGGTTCACAAGAATGGATGGTTAGAATATCATCAGTCTGGCTGATCTGTCCCAACTCTGAAAACGATAGGTAGTTCTCCTCACCAGATTGATAGGTAATTTTGACACGTCTAGCTGTATTGTACTTTTGAATCAGATCACTTGGAGTCCCCGCTTCCACAATTTGTCCCTTATTAAGAAGGACAATCTTGTCACAGAGGATAGTCGCCTCGTGCATGTCATGGGTCGTTAGGAAAATGGTCGTCCCTTCTGCTTGCAACTCCTTAATAAGTTCATGAATAGACTGGGAAGTTGACGGATCTAAGCCTGAAGTCGGTTCATCCAAAAAGAGAACTTGAGGTTTGTTAATAATGGCACGGACGAGTAACATACGTTGCTTCATCCCTGTTGATAACTTTTCAGCCAGGGTCTTACGTCTGTCATAGAGACCTACACGCTTCATCAAATCATCAAGGTCCCCTTGTGGAACATCATAGAGCTTTGCAAAAAAGAGGAGATTGTCATAAAGGCTCAACTTTTCATAATAGCCACTATTTTCCGTAATTAGACCAATATTAGCAAGGTCTTCCTCGTTCAAATTGGTAGAAGACTTACCTAAAATTGATGATTGCCCTTGGTCTGGTGTCAATTGACCTGTGAGAATATTGATTGTGGTCGTTTTACCAGATCCAGACGGCCCAAGAAAACCTAAAATTTCTCCCTTGTTGACCTCGAAAGTGAGGGAACTTATGGCCTTAAAAGACCCAAAGCTTTTGCCTAAATTGTCCGCTTTAATAACCTGCTGAGACATAGTTACTCCTTTAATATTTCTTTAACCTAACACCTATCATTCCATGCATTTTTCTGAAAGTAAGCATGCATTGACTGAAAAATACAATGAGTTACATTACAATATTTTAACATAATAAGAAAAAGAAAAAAAGAGCACTTGGCTCTTTCCTACTTTCCTTGCTTGATATAAGTCCCTTGTAGCTTACCATGTAAGATGTAATCCACAGATTTGAGCTCATCAATAGTCCGACAATCGAGGGCACACATGATGAGACGAAGGTCGTCCTTCCAGCCATTGACAATAGCCACAACCTTATCCACAGGGTAACGTTCCACCAATTCAAGGACAGTTCGTGAGAGGCCAACGCCTTTTGCTCCTAGGACCAGACATTTGACCATATCGAGTGGGTTTCGCACGCCACCAGAGGCTAGGATTTCCACATTATCACGAAGGTCTTGGGCTTGCAAGAGGGTCTGAACGGTGCTTTGTCCCCAGTCATTGAGGTAATCACGGTTGCCACCTCGACTATTTTCAATATAGGCGAAGCTAGTCCCACCACGACCTGAGATATCCACAGTCTTGATTCCTTGAGACATGGCATAACGAATGGTTTCCACATCCATACCAAAGCCGACCTCCTTAAGCACAAGTGGAACCTCTATGTTCTGTGCATAAGCCGCCACATTTTCCTTCCAAGTGTGGAAAATACGCTCTCCCTCAGGCATGAGAAGCTCCTGCATAAGGTTAACATGGAGCTGTAAAAAGACTGGATTCATGGCTTCCACCGTCTTAGTCCCCAAGTCCACAGACTTATCCACACCGATATTAGTCGCTAGGTCTAAGTCTGGAAACTCTTGACGATAGTCAAAGGATTCTGGTGCTTCTCCTTTTAGAGCAGCACTGTAGGAACCCGTCACCATGAGAATACCTGTTCGACTGGCCACCTCAGCCAATTTACGATTAACTGCACCACCTTTGGCCGAACCACCTGTCATGGCATTGATATAAAAGGGAAAGTTCCAATCTCGTCCTGCAAAATGTGTGGACAAGTCAATCTGATCTAAATCATAAGTTGGTAGAGACTTGTGGATAAGTTCCATATCGTCAAAACTATTGTAGGGCGACTGGTACTTAAGGGCATAACGGATGTGATCGTCTTTACGATTTGTCATAGGTTATTTCTTTACTTTCTTGCGTGATTATTATCTACTAGGCTGACCTTTAAACCTCATACAAGAGCTCTATTCCTACCTGTTGCCAACGCTCAACTAGAGCATCTCGGCTAGCTTGGTCAAAGGCAAAGGCGATACCACAGTCGCCACCCCCAGCTCCAGAGGACTTAGCAATGGCATCGAGTCCTTGCTCTGCTTCTTTGAGTTTTTTCAGCTTGGCCACATAAATATCTGGACTAAGTGATTCCAACTGGTCACTGACAGTTTGAAGGCTGCTCTTAAGTAAATTCTTATTTCCTGTTTCCAGTGCCTTGATGGCATCTTGGACGGCAACTTCTGTTTCACTTAAATACTTGCTTGATATGCGAGATTTGGCCATTTTAACCATGTCTTTTGAGATAGCAGCTTGCTTGGTCCACCCCACCAAAAAGTGAGCTTGGAGAACTGGCACTATAGGACTGATACGATAGCCCCAATCTTTTTCCAAAAGCTCTGTTAGAGTTATTTGATCTATAAGCTCTGCTATTTTTGCACGGTCAAAGGAACGATAGGAAATCAGGCCCTCGTATACGATACAAGCTAAATCTCCCATAGAACCATTATCTCCTTGCTTGAGGAGAGTGTAGCTAGCTAGCTTAAAGAGAATGTCTTTAGATAAGTCTTTCTGAAGGGCTGCTGCCAAGGCCTTGAGGGTCAATACCACAACAGAACCCGAAGAACCGATGCCAAATTTAACCCCATCTCGTTCCAACTTTCCAGTGATGGAAAGATCCAGAGCGGGCAACTTCTCACCACAAAAGGCCTCAAAAGTATTCAAGGCCTCTTGAATGAGGGCGTAATTTGCGTCTGGCTCACGACCAACACTATAGTCAAACATGTCTGAGGACAACTGGGTAGTTTGTGCTTCCTTGACCTCTGCTGACATGAAAATGGGAATAAATTGGATTAGGGCTGTCTGCCCAGGTGTTAAGACTGAGTATTCTCCAGCAATGTAGAGTTTCCCACCTGTTTTTACTGTGACCTGACTGACCGACTGCTTAGGCATCTGGCAACTCCTTAGTGCGTGAAACGATGACCTGATAGTCCTTACGGAAGTGGTCTGCTAGGCGGTCTAGGTCTTCTTCCAGACAGAGCACCTTAACATTTGGTCCTGCATCCATAGTAAAGTAACACTGCTCACCAGAGGCACGGAGGGCCTTAACCTTGTCCATAGCCTGATATGAGGCTTCCGTTAGATATGAAAATGGTGGGTTAGCCGTGCTTGTGGTTTGGTGCATACGAAGGGCATTGGCTTCAGTGAGCTCACCCACCGCTTGGAAATCATTAGCCTTGAGGTAGTCTAACATATCCTTGTAATCCTGCTCAGACTGTTTAATCCACTCTGGGAAAGAGGTCGATGTTTCGGTGCACAATTTCATACCGTCTCGGCTTGATACGGGTTTCTTTTGATCTGTCAAAACCAGCATAACCATGGCCAATTTAAGGTCTGTTTCAACCGGGTAAACCTCACCACTATCCTTGTCCCAGGCTGCCAATGGTCCAAAGAAGGACCGTGATGACGAACCTGAAGCAAACTTGGCAATTTGAGCTAATTCAGACTGCGTTTTTCCGACTTGGAAGAGCTCGTTAGCTGCTTTAACTAGGGCAGAAAGTCCTGAGGAACTTGAGGATAGACCCGCTGCTGTTGGCATGTTGTTCCAAGTTTCAATCTTGACATGTTGGTTTGGATTAGTACGGAAGAGATCTAAAACCTTACTGGCCTTGATTGTTTCTTTTTCCCCTTGGAGCTCATCATCGATATACATGACATCACCAGTCGCATCCTCAGGCAGAAAAGATAACTTGGTTTCCGTATACATATTTTCCAAAGTCAGTGAGATACTACTGGTTGAAGGAATCATACGCTCCGCATCCGCCTTACCCCAGTATTTGACAATAGCAATATTTGCGTACGATTTGACGCTTACAGGCTTTCTATCCACGTGTTTACGGCTCCTTTTTCTTGAAGTTTTTTAGCAATCGTTCGGGCTTGGTCTTTAGTACTTGTTAGGGCAATAATGCAACCACCCAATCCTCCACCTGACATCTTGGCTCCCAGTGCACCTTGCTCCAGAGCAGTTGCTACTAGAAGATCCGACAAATCACAAGACACCCCTAAAGATTTAAGGTGATTATGTGCTTGAGACATGAGCTGACCAAGAAGCTTTTGATCCTTGGCTTTGAGGGCGCGTTCTGCCTTCTGACTTAATTCGCCCAGTTGGTTGAGATCTGACAAGGCATCTAAACCAATGGCCTCAACCTTTTCCACAGCCTCACGGGTATTTCCATGGATACCCGTATCAGCAATGACCAGATAGGCACCTAAATTGACCTCGATTTCCTTGAAACCGATATTACGCGTAAAGCTAATGGCTTGGTCACTCAAGCAGGTCTTGGCATCTAAACCACTAGGTTTACTATGGGCAATGGTCTCTGCCTGATGAACTAGCATTTCCAAGGTCTCCTGGCTAAGCTCCTGATCAAAATAATCAAAGACCGCTCGAATTGCCGCAATGGCTACAGCCGCAGACGACCCCATGCCACGCTTTTCAGGGACACTAGACTTAATAGCATAGCTGATAGGTTGATTCTTGATTTTTAGATAGTTAAGGGCTGAAAATATGGCTGTCGTCAAGGGATCCTGAGCCCTGAGCGTCAAAGGAGTCTCAGCCGCCTGAATCTGACAAACAACCTCAATATCCTTAAGAGGGAGGGCAAGGGCAGGATGACCATAAACGACCGAATGCTCCCCCATCAAAATAATCTTACTGTGAGCCTTGCCCACTCCTACTTTCTTAGTCATAAATTACACACACTCACAGACCAGTTGGCATACGAGTATCTTTCTATGTTGTTCATACAGATTCTAGTGGTGACTCAAGGTCAATCAAGCATTCAAAGGAGACAAAGAGCACCAATCTAAAGAATTTTCTTATAGCACTTCTATCTTATCATCAAAGCGCAAAAAAAGCGACATCTAACCTAGAGTGTCGCTTTGTATGGATGATATACTCACAAAAAAGAGCCTCTCGGCTCTTTTCATGTTAAATCGCAAACAAATCATTTAGGTTCTCAGCCATAGTTGGGTGAGTAAAGATTTGTTTAGCCAAATCTGTATATGAAATGTGATGATTCATCGCTAGGGTAATTAAATTGATAATTTCATGAGATTCTTGACCAAAGAGGGTCACTCCCAAAATTTCCTTAGTTTCAGGATTTACCACAGCTTTGAAGGCACCACGCAAATCACCGTTAACATGACCACGAGGCATACCAGCAACTGGAAGTTCCTTGACAGCAACCGGTCCACCTGCTGCTCTGGCTTGGTCTTCAGTAAGACCAACTTGAGCCAAAGGTGGGTTGAGGAACATAGCAGTTGGAACAGCTCCACGTGTTTCAAGGTTATAGCTACCATCACCAGTTAGGTAATTAAAGACAATACGGAAATCGTCTAGTGAGATATAGGTAAATTGAAGACCACCATTAACATCACCCACTGCAAAGACACCAGGAACACTTGTTTCCAAATGTTTATTGACCTGGATACCACCACGTTCAGTCAAGGCAATATCAGTATTTTCCAAGTGAAGAGGTTCGATATTAGGCTTGCGTCCTGTTGCATAGAGGAGGGCATCAAAACGGAACTCGCCTTTGTCAGTAACAACGACAACTTCATCACCGTCATTTTTCACTTCGGAAGTTTTAACACCTTGCTCAAAGACAATGCCGTCCTCTTCCATGTATTCCTTGGCCAACTTAGCAATAGATGGCTCCACACGTGGCAAGAAGCTAGTCGCTGCATCCAAGACAGTCACTTGGCTTCCCAAACGGTTATAAAGGCCAGCAAATTCAAGGCCGATATTACCACCACCTAAGACACCCAAACGTTTTGGCAAGGATTCAAGGGTTTGAATACCAGTTGAATCGTAGACATGCTTAGTTGTTGTCAAGCCAGGAATAGGCAAGACATTAGACACGGCACCTGTGTTGATGACAATAGTCTCAGCTGTTAGCTCTTGGCGATCATCACCAGCCACTACTTCAATAACCTTATTTGACACAAAATGTGCCTCTGCATCAATGACATCAACGCCATTGTCTGCCAACATTTTATAATTCTTAGCATTAAGACGACCAGTCACTGCACCACGTTCCTTCATGGTATCGTCAAATGACCAGCCCTTCTCAGCCGCAACAATCATAGTCTTAGTTGGGATACAAGCAATATTAATGCAAGTACCACCATACATCGCTTTACTGCGCTCGATGACAGCAACTTTCTTACCAGCTGCATTCATCTTAGCAGCCAGAGTTTTACCGGCTTTACCGAAACCGATAACAATCAAATCATAGTTTAACATTTCTGTATCCTCCTATCTACCGCCATTCTATCATTTAATTTTTCAGACTGCACACAATTGAACCGGAAATAAAAAGAGGCTACAGCTTTTATTGTAACCCCTTTCTCATTCTATTTTAATAGGTTTCTATCAGTCCACTACCTAAGCATTCTTTCGCAGAAATTCTAATATCATTTTATTAAATTGTTTACTTTCGATAAAGGCGCGTGCCCCAGTTTGCTAAATTCATAATAGGAAGCATTTGGGATTCCATCGACAAGTTCCCTTGCACCATCCACTCCCAGAACCAAATCTTTTTTAGATCCCAAAACTTCAATATAGTTTAGCTAGAAATAAATACTTTTAAGCCTCATCCAGTATTCTTAATCACTTAGAGGGAAACAAATAATAAACGTACTGCCGACATCTTCTTTAGACTGAATATCAAGTTCTGCCCGGTGTAACTCTGCAATATCTTTGACAAAGGATAAACCTAACCCAACACCACTATTGAGCGATTTGTTTCGAGAATCTTCGACCTGATAAAAACGGTCCCAGATTTTATTGAGCTGGTCTTCTGAGATACCAATACCATCATCTGCCACTTTTAAAAGAGCCTGATTGTCCACCCTTTCAAGAGTAATGGAAATACTAGTACGAGTAAATTTCATAGCATTACTCAGCAGATTATCGAGCATTCGGATGACAAGTAACTTCTCACCCTTTATCCATAAATTGGGTTCAATAGCTACTTTAAAATCAATAGCTGATTCTGCCCACTTTCTTTCTTGTGCCTGGCAATATTCTGATATCAGGCTTGACAACGATAATCTTTCTAAATCATTCCAATTAAGCTTCTGAGTTTTAGACAACTCCAAAATTTGCTCCGTCATATTTTTCATTAATTTCGCCTGACGCTTTATGATAGTATGGGATTCTTTGGATTCTTCCAGACTATCAGCATATTTCGAACCAAACTCACTTTCAGACAAGATGACAGAAAGTGGTGTTCTAAGTTCATGAGAAACATTTTGATTAAACCGCTTTTCTTTCTCAAAAGTCGACTGGACCGATGATATCATGTCATTAAAAACTTTGGTCAATCGTGTCGTTTCAACATAAGACAGCTTATAAGAAGAGGAAACACGTTTAGTGTAGTCTCTACTTTCTGTAATCTCTTCCGCCATCTGAGTCACATCTTTAATTGGCACAAAGGCACGTTTTAAAATTCGACGTCCTACCCATGCCATACCAAGAATTGAAATGGGAGCAAGAATAGCTATCGAAATTAAAAACAAGGTTAATTCCTTACTCAGTCCAGATGCGGTTCGCACACCACGAATCCACTTTCCTTTCTTGGCATTATAAACATCGTAATAATAATAGTTCATTTGTGAACTGCTATAGGTAGATAATTTACCAGACTTAAAGGAAGCATTCGCATCAAAATCACTTGGGAGTGCCCCTTTTTCAAACTCCTTATTTTGATTGTAGAGTGCAAAATAGATACCATCATCAAAGGACTCAAAATCATCAAGATCCGTAGACAATTCTACCGTTTCTTGTTCCAACTCACTTCGTGATTCATAGTCAGACCAAGTTCCTGATATGATAAAAGAGGCTACAAACATGACAATGAATAGTAAGGAGACAAACACTGTATACCAAAGTGTTACCTTCGAAATTATAGAGGGTTGTTTAGTCTGATTCTTCATTTTTGAAAACATAGCCCATGCCCCTCTTTGTCTGAATAATTGACGGATTCCCCAATTTCTTTCGAATATTCTTGACTAGCACATCAATGATATTCGATTCTCCCACATAATCAAAATCCCAAATATGCTCTCTAATTTGCTCCCGACTTAAAACAATATTCGGGTGTCTAACCAGGCATTCAAGAAGTTCAAATTCCTTAGAGGTTAAGTCAATCAGCTGGCCATTTTGAGTCAACGTTTTTTTCACAAAATCTAGACAATAGTCTCCAAAAACCACACTACTGGTTAGATTTTCCCTATTATCTCTTCGAAGCATGACACGAATTCTAGCTAACAATTCATCGAATTCAAAAGGTTTTACGAGATAGTCATCTGCACCAGCATCCAAACCCGTCACCTTGTCTTCTAGTGTATCTTTTGCCGTTAACAACAAAAGCGGTGTCTTAATATGATGATTTCTCAAGTAGGACAATACCCCCAAACCATCTAATTTAGGCATCATAATATCTGAAATAATCACATCATACTGTGAAACTTTGATGTAGTCCAATGCCTCTTGACCATCATACGCCGAATCAACACTGTATTTTTGTGTTTTTAATAATTTCACTATGCTCCGGTTTAAGTCAACTTCATCTTCAATTACTAATATTTTCATAGATATCTACTCTCACTCTCTTATCCCATATTATATCATGTTCGTATGAAAAATCTCGGCTAGTAAAGGACTAGTCGAGATTTAGATTTTTAATAACTAAAATTAACCTTTGTCTGTTTCAATCTCTTCTTCTACAATTTGGCCTGTATTAGCATCAAGTTCAAGATCAATCTCTTTCTTGCCCTCAGTTAGACTAACGTCATAGACAAGTGTATTATTCTCAACATCTAATTGCAATTTTTCAATAGTAGCCTTAGGATATTTAGATTTAACCTGACTTTCAGCACCAGCTAAATCAATCTTATAACTAGCATTAATCAATTGCTTATCATCCTTATCCTTGGTCAAGTCTTTCGTTTTAGACTTCAAGACATCCCCTGTCTGGCCATCAATTTTGTATTCTTTCTCATTTTGACCATCAAGTATTGTAATCTCAAAAACAGTTTTTCTAGACTTATTCTCTTGCTCATAACCAATTACCTGACCACTTTTCGATTCATTGAGGGCTTTTTCTTTGGCCTGTTCCACCGTCAAACTTGATTGGGTAGTTGACCCAGTACTTTTAGTAGCTTTAGTAGTATTAGCAAACACTACTACTGAACTACATGCGAGACCAAGTGATGCAAGTGTAATAACTGTTTTTTGTTTAATTGTTTTTTTCATGATATATTCCAACTTTCTTTTTGATTAACTTATCAAGTTCTTCTTGATGATTTTATTTTAGCTAAGAAAGATGAACCTAAAATGAATAAATAACTTTTTTACTATTTTTTTTGATTTTTTTAGAGAGAGTAAGTGGTTAGATTTATTTTTATGAGTTTGCTGCCTAAGCATTCTTTCGCAGAAATTCTAATATCATTTTATTAAATTGATTACTTTCAATAAAGGCCGCGTGCCCCTGTTTGCTAAACTCATAATAGGAGGCTTTTGGAATGCTATTTGCAAGTTCCCTTGCACCACCCACACCCAGAACTAAATCGTTTTTGGCTCCCAGAACAAGGGTCGGACAAGTGATTTTATCAAGCGACTTATAGCAGTCAAACTCAAGAATAGACTTGGCTAAACAGACAAAGCGATTGCGTTTTTCCTTGCTTACAGACTTCAAAAATAATCTGTTAATCACATATAATTTCTTTAAAACAGGTGACGAAAATGATTTACTCATCGAATCCTTATTTAGTTGGTCCATATCGTTATTTTCAGTCATCTCTATCCACCCTCCGATGGTTTCTCTACTGACGGCATTATTGCGAGAAAGTGTCAGAGCTAATACTAGCTTCTTCACCTTTTGAGGATACTTGATAGCAAATAGCTGAGCAATCATACCTCCCTGTGATATGCCTATGATAGAGGCATTAGCAATATGCAATACTTCCAAAGAATGATAAAGGTCATCCGCCATATTCTCAATAGTAATGCCTTCTTCGATATGATCCTTTCTATCAAAAATATAGACCGTATACTCCTTAGCGTATCGATAAAATAGTGAATAAATAGTCAGGTTGGACATATCGCCTAATCGTTGCAAACTTAATCCCGTAATGATAATAAGAGTTTTGTCTCCCTTACCCAAAGTGACATAATCTACACCTGGGTCCGACAAATGATTTCTTTGAATGGTAAACATTATCTACACACTTTCTATTGTAAGATTTAAGTAGTATCATGCGTTCGGTGCATTATTTGATGCCATGATGATAATACTTACCAAGACAACAAAGGTAACTTGCCAAAGAATGAAGGCCAAGAAATCCCCACCTTTAAAAATAAGCAGATCACAAAGTAAAATAGCCAACAGCACAGCATTTTTTCTAAAAAGTTGGTCACAGTTTTTCCAAAAAGTCTCAAAAGAAATATTGGCTCCTATCTTACGAACAAACTTCACATGATAAATAATCTCAACCAGAGATGCCACAGCTACTGTAGTTAGCAGTTCGGTCAAAGAGACATCCATACGAAAACCAAAATAAAGAACGACAAGCTGAGAGAAAATAATTACTGTGATCACACGAATATGGTTGGCCACGATAAAACCTCCTAATGGCAAACATGAATAAAATACCTTATAGATACTCATTACTGCCCTTAATATGTCTACTCATTATAGCATAAAATAAGAGCAAAATTAGAAAAATTCTAACAGTTTCGGCTTTGTAGCATTTCTTGTCTCAGACCACAAAAAAAGAGTCAACCAAATCATGGTGCGACTCCTCTTTGTTTATGCTAAATAATCTATTTATGCCAATTCATCAATTGATGTATACTCTCTGTCTAAGCCCTTTGCAACCGGTTTGCTAGTAATATGACCTTGGTAGGTTGTAACCCCTTGACGCAGACCTTCGTCGTCGTTAATGGCTTTTCTGAATCCTTTTCCTGCAAGGGCTTCGATATAAGGCAAAGTGACATTGGTAAGGGCAATAGTTGATGTACGTGCTACAGCTCCTGGGATATTGGCAACGGCATAGTGAAGAACACCATGTGTTTCATAAACGGGCTCATCGTGAGTGGTCACGCGATCCGCAGTTTCAACAACCCCACCTTGGTCAACGGCAACGTCAACAATAACTGAACCTGGACGCATTTGTTTAACCATATCGTTAGTAACAAGTTTCGGTGCTTTAGCACCTGGGATAAGAACAGCACCGATAACCACGTCAGCATCTCGGACACTCGCTTCAATATTGAGCGGATTTGACATAAGTGTTTGAATTTGGCTACCAAAGACCTCTTCAAGGACAGACAAACGTTTAGCACTGATATCAAGGATAGTCACTTGAGCTCCAAGTCCAAGGGCAATGCGGGCTGCATGTGTCCCTACGACACCACCACCGATAATAGTCACTTTCCCTTTAGGAACACCAGGTACCCCACCTAGGAGAACGCCAGAGCCACCCTCTTGTTTGGTCAAGAAGTGAGCACCGATTTGAACGGCCATACGTCCTGCAACTTCACTCATTGGAACCAAAAGTGGTAGGTGACCTTCTTGGCTACGTACTGTTTCATAGGCCACACCTGTTGTCTTAGCATTGACCATAGCATCTGCCAATTCTGGAGCTGCTGCCATGTGCAAGTAGGTAAAGAGTAAAAGATCCTCACGAAGGAAGCCATATTCTGCTGCAAGAGGCTCCTTAACTTTAACCACAAGCTCAGCTGCCCATGCTTCTGCAGCAGTTGCAACGATTTTAGCACCTTGATTGGCATAATCTGCATCCGCAAAACCAGAGCCAAGGCCTGCATTTGTTTCGATTAACACGACATGTCCCTTAGCCACAAGACTTTGGACACCAGCAGGCGTTAGAGCCACACGGTTTTCATTATTTTTGATTTCTTTTGGAATACCAATTAACATACGTTTCTCCTTATTCGGAAGTTATAAGGTCAACCATCAAAAAGATGACTTGACCACTCCCTATCTATTTTTGAAATGATAACGCTTTCATTTTATCTAAAAAACTCAAAAATAGCAAGTGAAAAATCTTCCCTCCCTTTTTAAGGCCTGAAATCTTGCTTCTAAAATACGACAAAAGAACCCAACCAATCGGCTGGGTTCTTAAGTGTAAACTAAATGATCAAAAGATTTTTTCTCCTTAAGCACGTCCTCCTTTTCAATATCAAAAGTAGTACCAATTTAAAGTCCTTAAGCTTTATTTAAAACTCTTAACAAAATAATCAAAGAGTCCTTGGTCTTTTAAGAGCTTATGTCCCAAGAGAAACTCAGGATGCCACTGAACACCTATAAATGGGGCGTCAGTGAAGCTCTCAACTCTCTAACAGGGTTTTCATTACTGGTAATACCGATTAAGGGAATGGTCATTTGCCTTTCTCCTTAAAATAATCAAGTAGGAAAAGGGCGTTTTCCACATAGTAATTCACAGCTACTGGCAAGGCCTCATCTTTCACAAGGAAATCATCATGGTGCCAGTCTGGTGCATTTTCTTCACCATTTGAGCCAACAAAGGCAAAGACTCCTGGTATTTCCTTTTGATAGGCCGCAAAGTCTTCGCCCCCTGTTGATGGCAGCGTTTCAATCACTTCTGCGAAGGCTTTAGAATTTTCAAAGATGAGTGGTGTGAGTGACTGGTCATTGTAGGTCACGTAAGGTGAATTACCCCAAGTAATGTCAACTTGAGCACCAAACTGATCCGCTGTCGTTTGAACAACTTTTTCAAAGCGGGCAATGACATCTTCACGAACCTTAGGCTCAAAGGTACGAATTGTTCCTTCAAAAAAGCCTGCTGCTGGAAGAACATTCCAGGTATTTCCAACTTCGATATGAGTAACTGACAATACTGCTGATTCAAAGGGCGATACCGTACGAGCAACAATCTGTTGTAAATTGTTGATGATTGTCGTAGTGACCAAGACCGTATCCACACCCAAATCAGGACGAGCAGCATGGGACGAAACACCCTTAACATCAACCCTAAACTGCTCCACACCTGCCATGATAGCTCCCGAACGAAGACCAATCTGACCAGGTTTCAAGTGAGGATTATTGTGATAACCGATGATAGCTGACACACCGTCAAGACCACCCGCTTCAATGACCTGATAGGCCCCTTGGAAATTTTCCTCGGCCGGTTGGAAAATCAAGCGAACAGTCCCCTTAAGCTCGGCTTCTCTTTCTTTTAAAAGCTGAGCAGCTCCGAGAAGAGAGGTCTGGTGAAAATCATGACCACAAGCATGCATGGCCCCATTGTCGCTAGCATAAGGAAGTCCTGTCTTTTCCTTAATTGGTAGGGCATCAATATCAGCACGCAAAGCAATAATCGGATGACCTGACCCAATCTCAGCGATGAGTCCCGTCTTCAAGGGATAATTTAAAGGCTCAATACCTAGATTTTTCAAATAACCTTTCAAAAAGACTGTCGTCTCATGCTCCTCCTCAGAAACCTCTGGATGTTGGTGAATCTGATGACGTGTCTTTGCTAAATGATTATAAAATGCTTCTGTCATAACGAACCTCCCTCTCTGATTAGACTTGCTCATTGCTCCTGACTTACTTCAGCTCTCAATCGAATTGATACCATCATACCACCAGAAACAAGGCTTGAGAAATTAAAAAAACTTATGGAATGTCATAAGTTTTACTTATACCCCTAGAAAAGACCGCCGTTATGAGCCTTACAGTATTAAGTCTCATGATAGAGGGAACCTATCATGAGATTGAAAATTCCTATCGCACTTTAAGTCACATAGGGCTGCTAGCCAAGATAAGTACGTAAGATTGCTTTTTCCGCTTCCGTTAATGCTCGGTAGGATCCTACTGCTAACCCTTCATCAAGCTTAAACTCTCCAAAAGAAATACGCTTAAGATAGGTCACCTTGACGCCATAAGCCAAAAACATCTTTTTCACTTGATGAAACTTGCCTTCAGAAATCGTAATTCGAGCACAGCTCTTGTCACTTGCAGAACTTAGAATTTCCAGCTGAGCTGATTGACAAATAGTACCATCCTCAAAGACAACACCTGACTCAAAAAATTCAGGTGCAGCAGGCCCAAGAACATCATTGACCTCTACATAATACCTCTTAGCCACATGATAACGTGGGTGAAGCATGGCAAATCCCAAGGGACCATTGTTAGTAATCAGCACCAAACCTTCCGTATCTCTATCCAATCGCCCAACAGGATAAAGCCCTTCTCACTGATCCTCAGGTCTAATCAAATCAATGACTGTTTGGTGTTTCTTGTCCTTTCGAGCTGACACCACCCCTGACGGCTTATTCATAAGATAGTAGACTTCTGGGGCATGCTCCAGTTCCTTACCAGAAACCGTGATGGTTTGAAGACTAGCATCCACATTAAGATTATCTTGTTCAGCCAAGATGCCATCCACATATACCTGACGGCTACGAATAAGTTTCTTGACTTGATTACGAGAACCATAGCCCGCCTGTCCTAATAATTTATCTAAACGCATAACCCTATTGTACCACGGATAAGCCTGGTCTAGCAGACTAAAAAAGCCCACCTAACATGGTAGACTTATCCATTATTAACACTTACACATTCACATGGAAGATATGCCCAACCAAGAAGGTCACAAGCATGGTCAAGAGTCCTACTGTCAAATTACGCAACATAGCTTGTTTAATAGGTGCTTTTCCGAGCTTGGCACTAATATAGCCAGTCAAGAGCAAAGTCAGTGCAACCACGACCACTGTTACAGGAATACGGTAAGGCTCTGGGAAAAGCATGATAGCTAGTGCTGGTGGCAAGGAACCAACCGAAAAAGCAAAGAAACTAGATACGGCAGCATGCCATGGATTGGTAATTTCATCCAAGTCCACTCCATATTTTTCCTCAACCAAGACCTTAATAGGATTTTTACTGAAGGCTTGATTGACCTTGACTTCGGCTGCTGTTTCGCAATCCCCCTGACTGAGGAAGGTTTGGTACAAACTCTCTCTAGCTGCTTCAGGTGAGCGATCCAGGAGAGCTTGTTCCTTAGCGATGGCAGCTTCTTCGGTATCTTTTTGTGTTGAGACACTGACATATTCGCCACCGGCCATCGAAAAGGCACCGGCAAAAATCGCTGATAAGGCAGAAATCAAAATAAACCAGATGTTTGATGTCGCACTGGCCACACCTATAACCACTCCTGCAATGGAAATGATTCCATCATTGGCACCTAAAACACCAGCTCTCAAAATATTTAAACGCTCTGCAAAATTCTTATCTTCCAATTTATTCACTCCTTATTTAGAATCATTCTAAAAAATATTATAACAGTTATTTAGAATGATTACAAATAAGAAAACTAAAAAGTAGAATTTTTAAGATTCACTCCAGTCACACGCAAACTCCAAAGCTAATAAAGCTACCTTGTCCTTTTCATCCAAATCCTCATGACTAGATAAGGTTCGGATATCCCATTTTTCTTCAGAGAGGTGGTCTGCCGCGTAGAAGAAATGGCAGAGCTCAAAGCCTCTATAAGCTGCTAAAGCTGCCACTGCTGAACATTCCATATCCACACAGATGGCTCCTGCTTCCTTTCGTCGCTTCATCTTGTCGATGGTTTCCCGGTACGGTGCATCTGTCGTCCACACTTTTCCTGACTGATAGGAAACCTTGTGGCTTTCCAGAAAGGCTTGGAAGAGCGGAAGGGTTTTCTTATTTACTTCCACTTCATCACTAGCCGGAAGATAGTGGTAACTAGTCCCCTCGTCACGAAGAGCTGCTGTTGGAATGATGATGGAGGTTGCTTCGATATCACGGTCTAAAACTCCACAGGTCCCAAAAAGAACAAGTTTTTCCATCCCAAATTGAATCAAATCCTCAATAATCCCTACACAGGAAGCTGCCCCAACGGGCGCATTAAAGGCCCCAATCTGTTGGTCTCCAATCGTAATCCCATAGACAATGACTTCAAAGTTAGCCATAGAGGTTCTTGCGATGACCTCATGATCGTAATTCTCAAGCAGGCGAGCAAAAGTTACCCTTGAAAAGCAAGAGATGACTACTTTGGGAAATCCTTCAATTGGTTGGTGTAAGTCTTGTGGATTAATAATAGCCTGTCGGTTGGCATCAAATTCAGTTAGTAGCATACGTGACCTCCTTAATTTTAGGACCCATTATAACATAATAAAATCAGACCCAAAAGAACGGTCTGATTCTATCACTATTTATTCTTCATTCTCCAAATCGTCCAGCTGTTTTTCGAGACGTCTTCTCTCATATCTTCCCAGTGCAGTAAGAGCCCAATTCATAAAAAAGACAAAGGGAGCATACAGAATATAAGTAAATACCCAAGTCATGAGATATCTAGGATCCAAGGAATTATTATGATAGACATTGTGGTTGTACTGATAGTTACGTATCATAATAAAAAGGGTGAAAAGCCCAGTCACCAGTAAACAACCTAAGACTGTCATACCAGAACCTCCAAAAGCATTTACAGCAAGACGTTCAGCTCTATAAATAGACCAAATCCATGCAATTAATATTGGATAAAGTAAGTAATCAGCAGAGATGACACCATTGTTAAAGAGGGAGCCATAATATAAGCATACAAGCGTCCCTGCAATCATTATGTAAAAACATTCGGCAGCAACTTTATTATTTAGAGCTTCTTCGCGTTCATCTGTAACCTTATTATTAAACAGTTTAAATTTCATCATCTTTACTTCCTTCCTAAATCTCCCAAAACAGTTGATCCAAAGTCCTATCCAGTGTTTTGCAAATAGCAATGCATAAGGCTAGGCTGGGATTGTACTTTCCAGCTTCAATCAATCCTATGGTTTGTCTTGTTGCACCTACAGCTTCTGCCAAGTCACCCTGGGTCATATCATGCTCTGCTCGAGCTGCTTTTAAGCGTAAATTCTTTGCCACATGCCCCTCCTTTTCATCATATCTGATATTATCGTCGAAATTGACTAGATTCACCATCTGTTTTCATCTTAATTATACACTATATATTTCTAATTGCAATATATATATGTCATTATTTTAGAAATAAATTGCAAAATAAAAAGCCGAGATTTCTCTCAGCTTCTTCACTCCTTAAACTTAGGCAGGTGTTACATCCAAGCTTTCACCAATTGCCGCAAGACGTGCAACAACTTCTTCTTGGCTCAAACCATTTTCAGTGACATAACGGTTACGTGGGTGAACACGGCATTCGTGTGAGCAGCCACGAAGGTACTTGTCTTCATTTTCCTCTGAAGCAAGGATACGACGATTACAGAATGGGTTACCGCAGTTGACATAGCGTTCGCAAGGCGTCCCATCGAACCAATCCTTACCGACAACGACAGGGTCTACATGGTTGATGTCAACGGCAATACGTTCGTCAAAGACATACATCTTACCATCCCAAAGCTCCCCTTGAACCTCTGGATCTTTTCCGTAAGTCGCGATACCACCGTGCAATTGACCAACATCTTTGTAGCCTTCACGGACCATCCAACCTGAGAATTTCTCACAGCGGACTCCACCCGTACAGTACACAACCACGCGCTTGTCCATGAACTCTTCTTTATGGTCACGGAACCATTGTGGCAATTCACGGAAATTGCGAATGTCTGGACGAATGGCTCCACGGAAGTGACCAAGGTCATACTCATAGTCGTTACGTGTATCGAGGACAACAGTGTCCTCATCTAAAAGAGCATCTTTAAACTCTTTTGGTGACAAGTAAGCACCTGTAGTTTCAAGTGGATTAATGTCGCTATCAAAGTTGTCATCCTCTAAACCAAGGTGGACGATTTCCTTCTTGTAACGAACAAACATCTTCTTGAAGGCTTGCTCTTCTTCCTCATCAATCTTGAACCAGAGGTCCTCCATCCCTGGAAGGCTGTGAACGTAGTCCATGTATTTTTGAGTGGTTTCATAGTCACCAGAAACCGTTCCATTGATTCCCTCGTCAGCGACCAAGATACGTCCTTTCAAACCGATTGACTTACAGAAAGCCAAGTGATCAGCCGCAAATTGCTCAGCATTTTCGATGGGAAGGTATTTATAATAAAGCAATACTCGAATAGGTTTTGCCATTGTATGTCCTCTTTCTTTATGAAATATCTATATCTGTTGTTTGATAGTCAAAGTCAACTTAACTATTATAGCGCTATCAAAGAGGACTAGGCAATTGATTTGTTTGGAGGAGAATTGTCACAAAAGAAAAAGGCTGAGTACCAGATGCCTCAACCTGAGTTTCGTAAGATTGTTTTTCAAAAGATAGTATTACAATTTCGCAGCAGCTGCCTCATCTAAGATGAGAGTCACATCTGGATGATTTTGCAAAACACTAGCTGGGACTTCCTCTGTCACCGGACCCTTGACCATCTTGAAAATGGCATCTGCCTTCTTGTCACCATAGGCAAACAAGATAATCTTCTTGGCAGCCATAATAGAAGCAATTCCCATTGAAATAGCCTTTGTAGGGACTTGGTCACGACTGGCAAAGAAACGGCTATTGGCTTCAATGGTGCTGTCAGTCAAGTCGACCACATGAGTTTGACTATCAAAAGGCGTACCTGGCTCATTAAAACCAATGTGCCCATTACTTCCGATGCCTAGGATTTGCAGGTCAATGGCATGTTGTGCCAAGACGTCATCGTAATCCTTAGCCGCCTGCTCCAAATCCTCAGCCATACCGTCAGGCAAGAAGCTCTCCTTAAATGGTTTGGCATCAAAGAGTTGAGCCTTCATAAAGGCATGATAGCTCTGCTCATGGTCTGGTGCTAGTCCGACGTACTCATCCAAATTGACGCTGTAAAGTTTCGAAAAATCCACGTCACTTTCAACCATCTCTTGGTAAAGGGCGATAGGGGAACTACCTGTCGCCAAGCCCAATGTTTGAGCACCTGCTACAAGGCTCTCTTTAAGAAGATCAAAGGCAACTTGGCCTCCCTCAACTTGATTCTTAACTAAAATCTTTTTCATTCTATTCACCTCGATATTGGTATATACCATTTTCTTTATTATCTCTTTTTTTAACCTTTTTGTCAAGCGCTTTCACTCAACTCCTTTAATGACGGTCGCCCTATATCGTGCTATAATAAAAAGGCTGAAAATTTTTAAACGAGGAAACAAATGAATACAAACGATTTTGATTTTGAACTACCAGAAGAACTGATTGCCCAAACCCCATTGGAACAACGTGATGCCTCTAAACTCTTGGTCATTGATCCTGTAACCAAGGAAATGACTGATACCCACTTCGACCACATCATTGACCAGCTTAACCCTGGCGATGCCTTGGTCATGAACAATACGCGCGTGCTTCCTGCCCGCCTCTATGGTGAAAAGCCTGATACCCACGGCCATGTGGAATTTCTCCTTTTGAAAAATACCCAAGGGGATCAATGGGAAGTTTTAGCCAAACCAGCCAAACGCCTTAAAGTAGGTGCTAAAGTCAGTTTTGGTGATGGACGCTTGACAGCCACTGTTACTGAGGAACTGGATCATGGTGGACGAATCGTAGAATTTAGCTACGACGGTATCTTCCTTGAAGTTTTGGAAAGCTTGGGCGAGATGCCATTGCCACCTTATATCCATGAAAAATTGGAAGACCGCGACCGTTACCAAACAGTCTACGCCAAGGAAAATGGCTCTGCCGCTGCTCCAACAGCTGGCCTCCATTTCACTCCTGAATTACTTCAAAAGATTGAAGCTAAAGGCGTAAAATTGGTCTACCTCACCCTCCACGTTGGACTGGGAACCTTCCGACCTGTTTCTGTCGATAATGTCGACGAACATGAGATGCACTCTGAGTTTTACACTCTCAGCCAAGAAGCTGCCGATACACTCAATAGTGTCAAAGCCGCTGGAGGACGCATCATTGCAGTTGGAACAACCTCTATCCGAACACTGGAAACAATCGGCAATAAATACGATGGTCAACTCCAAGCCGACTCAGGTTGGACCAATATCTTTATCAAACCAGGCTACCAATTCACAGTCGTAGATGCCTTCTCAACCAACTTCCACCTTCCAAAATCAACCTTGGTGATGTTGGTTTCAGCCTTTGCTGGCCGTGAATTCGTCCTTGATGCCTATAAACACGCCGTCCAAGAACGCTACCGCTTCTTCAGTTTCGGAGATGCCATGTTCGTCACACGACCTGCTGAGAAATAAATATTGCTTTTGAGACTTCTCTTAGATTGGGGAGTCTCTCTTATTGCTCGTCAAATTCAGAAAAAATCCACCAGCTATGAACTGATGGATTTTTTATTTATTTCTCTGCAAACTGGCTATTATACAAGTCGTAATAGAAGCCTTTATCTGCAAGGAGGGATTCATGGTTCCCTTGTTCGATGATTTGACCATCTTTAAGGACCAAAATCTTGTCTGCCTCTTGGATAGTTGACAGACGGTGGGCAATGACAAAGCTTGTTCGACCTTGCATAAGGGTCTTCATGGCTTTTTGAATCAGGAGTTCTAGACGAGTATCAACCGATGAGGTTGCCTCATCCAAAATCAAGATTTTAGGATCAGCCAAAAGCGCACGCGCAATGGTCAAAAGTTGCTTTTGTCCCAGTGAAATGTTGCTTGATTCCTGGTTCATTTCCATGTTGTAACCACCAGGTAGTGTACGGATAAAGTGATCCACATTGGCTGCCTTAGCGGCTTCAACAATTTCTTCGTCAGTCGCATCAAGATTACCAAAGCGAAGATTTTCCTTGATAGTTCCTTCAAAGAGCCAAGCATCCTGAAGCACCATACCAAACTGCTTACGATAATCCTGACGAGACAGGTTACGGATATCATGACCGTCAACCGAGATAGAACCAGCAGTCACATCATAGAAACGCATGAGAAGATTGATAATCGTTGATTTCCCAGCACCGGTAGGACCGACAATGGCCACCATTTCACCAGGATTAACCTCAAGATTAAAGTCACGAATCAAAGGTTTATCAGCCACATACTGGAAGTCCACATGCTTAAAGCTAACTTGACCAGTCAAGTCTCCATCAAGTACTTCTGTAACATCGTTGACTTCATCTGGTTCATCCATCAATTGGAAAATACGGTCCAAAGAAGACTTGGCACTCTGCAATTGTCCAGCCAACTGAGTCAAGTTCTGAATAGGTTGGTTAATCTGCCAAACGTACTGAACAAAGGCCTGCATATTACCAATCGTCAAGTGACCTGCCAAAACTTGCAAACCACCCAAAACAGCAACAATGAGATAAGTCAAGTCAGATAAACCATTAAGAACCGGCATCATAAGTCCTGAAATGAAATTAGCCTTAAAACCTACCTTCTGAAGGTCTTCCGTGATTTCTTTAAAATCATCCAAGGATCTATCCTCACGGCCAAATAGCTTAAGCACATTGAAGCCGGTCAGATTTTCCTGAACAAAACCATTAAGAGTACCTAGGGCATCAGCCTGCTGTTTAAAGTAGGGCTGAGACTTACTCATGATAAAGCGGGCACCAAAGAAAGTAATCGGAATAGTGATGACAACTATAGTTCCTAATTGAAGATTAAGGTAAAGCACTGTTCCAATAACCAAGGCTAGAGTAAAGACGGCATTAACAACCTGCAAGAATGACTGCTGCAAGGCATTAGATACTGTCTCGACGTCACTAGTAAAGCGGCCCAAGAGGTCCCCAAACTGGTGCTTATCAAAGTATGACACTGAGGTACGATTGATTTTCTCAGTCATCTCATTACGCATATCTTGAACCGTTGCTTGCACAGCATTGGTCATGAAATAGTTGGAATAGTAGGCGGCCAACTCATAAATAAGACCACGCAAGAGATAAACAACTAGAACCCAACCAACATAGGAGACGTTGATACGAGCACCTTCCACACCTTTGATGATGGCCAGCGTATTTTTAGTCAACTCGGTAATAGCTAAACCAATGACTACGGGTTCAATGACACTCATGATGACACTAACAATTTTCAAGAAAATGGCTAGGTAAAGTGGGAAACGATAAGCCTGCAAGTATGACCAAAGACGGCCAAAACTTGAGGAATGATTTGTTTTCTTTTTATTATTCTTCATTTTGACCTCCTTCTAGTCTTCCGTAAGACTCTTTTGATTCAATTGTGAATTAGCGATTTCACGGTAAATGTCATTGCTTTCCATAAGCTCTTCATGACGGCCACGACCAACGATTTCACCCTTATCCAGAACGATAATCTGGTCTGCATCCATGATAGTTCCCACACGCTGGGCTACAATCAGGACTGTTGCATCTTGAGTCACTTCTTTTAGACGACGGCGCAAGGTCGCATCAGTCTTGTAGTCCAAGGCAGAGAAGGAATCATCAAAGATATAAAGATCAGGACGTTTAACCACCGCACGTGCAATTGACAAACGCTGCTTCTGACCACCAGAAAGGTTGCTACCACCCTCAGCCAAGTGAGAATCATAACGTTCTTCCTTACTTTCGATAAATTCCTTGGCTTGAGCCACATCAGTAGCTTGATTCAATTCTTCATGACTGGCATTTTCCTTACCATAACGGATATTTTCACCAATAGTCCCTGTAAAGAGTAGGGCTTTTTGTGGAATAAAGCCAATCTTACGACGAAGAGCCTTAAGATTGTAGTCACGGACATCCACACCATCAACAAGAATGCGTCCAAGTGTTACATCATAAAAGCGTGGAATCAACTGTACAAGTGATGATTTCCCTGAACCCGTAGACCCAATAAAGGCAATGGTTTCACCTGGTTTAGCTTTGAAGGAAATATTGTGTAGGACAGGACTCTCAGTTTCACCGGGATAGGCAAAGGTAACATTGTCAAATTCCAAATATCCCTTAGTCTCGGTTTCTGTCACGCCATCTTCATTTGGATTGATAGAAATCGGCATGTCCATAATTTCCTGCAGACGTTCACTAGACACCGCTGTACGAGGATACATGGTAAAAAGATTAGCTAGGAAGAGGAAGGACAATAGTGCATGGAAACTGTACTCAATAAAGGCAACCAAGTCACCGATAGCCAAAGTCCCAGAACCTAATGGCTCAAGAGCAAACCAAACAATTGCCACTATCATGGCGATGATGATTTGCACAAAAAGTGGCTCGGTCAAACCAGTCAATTTGAAAAGTTTGTTTGAATTATCCGCATAGACAGCATTTTCAGAAGCGAACTTCTTCTCTTGAAAATCTTCTCTAGCGAAAGCACGGATGACACGAAGTCCAGTCAGATTTTCACGAGCATACTGGTTAATCTTGTCGAGAGTTGCCTGTTGCTTCTCAGAAAGCGGACGCGTTTTTACCGCCACATACCAGACTACTACGGCTAGGAAAGGCAAGGAGATTGCCACAATCCAAGCCAAAGATGGACTTGTCGTCAAAATCAAAAAGACACTGGAAACCATCATCAAAGGAGTGATAACCCCTAGCTTAAGAACCTGATCCGCAAACTGCATAAGCACAAAAGCATCTGATGTAATACGAGTCACCAAAGAGGATACCCCAATCTGCTCATACTCGTGGTGGGAATACTCCTGAAGCTTAGCATAAATGTCATTACGCATGACTTGCACCATAGTAGTGGTCAACTTACCAACTGCATAGGACAGAAGTATACGACCAACAATCCCAGTCAAAACTACACCAAACATGACCCAAGCATAAGCGTAAAGCTTATCAACATCACCACGGTTTATTCCCTCATCAATCATTCTGGCAAGAACCGTCGGCAAACCCAAGTTAGCAATAACAAATAAAATGGCTGCCGTAAAATTCATTGCTAGCCACTTAGGATAACGTCTGAGATAAGACCAAATATAAGCCATAAATTTCTCCTTTTCTTTTTAGCATTTACCATGCCTTTAAGATTTTTATAGTTATTTACAACCACTAAAGCCGTAAAAGACACAGAAAAAAGGGCGTGACAAGCACGCACATTACCTACATTCTAACAAATGAAAATATTAAAAGCAATAGAAAAAAACAGAGCTGATGCCCTGGTTTTCTTTATTAAGCGACTTGAGTCGTTACCTTATTATTTAAGAGTAACTGAAGCTCCAGCTTCTTCAAGTTTAGCTTTGATTTCTTCAGCTTCAGCTGCAGCAACACCTTCTTTAATAACTGATGGTGCACCGTCAACGATAGCTTTAGCTTCTTTAAGACCTTCGCCTGTGATTTCACGTACAACTTTGATAACGCCAACTTTTTTGTCGCCTGCAGATGTCAATTCAACGTCGAATGAATCTTTAGCAGCACCAGCGTCAGCAGCACCAGCTGCAGCAGCAGCTACAGGAGCAGCAGCAGTTACGCCAAACTCTTCTTCGATAGCTTTTACAAGGTCGTTCAATTCAAGGATTGAAGCTTCTTTAATTTCAGCAATAATGTTTTCAATGTTCAATGCCATTGTGATTTCCTCCAAATGTGTTTTTTAATATAGTGTTTTAAACGTAGCTTAGGCTACGAGTTGTGAAGATGGGCTTATGCAGCACCGTCTTCTTTGCTTTCTGCAACCGCTTTGACAGCGTATGCAACGTTGCGCACTGGCGCTTGAAGTACAGAAAGGAGCATAGAAAGCATACCTTCTTTGTTTGGAAGTGATGCAAGAGCGTTGATTTCTTCGACTGAAGTGAACGCACCGTCAACAACACCACCTTTGATTTCAAGAGCTTCTGCGTCTTTAGCAAATTCGCTAATAACTTTTGCTGGTGCGATAACATCTTCGTTTGAGAATGCTACTGCAGATGGACCAACAAAAAGTTCTTTAAGGTCTTCAAGACCTGCTTCTTCAGCTGCACGGCTCAAGATAGAGTTTTTGATAACTTTAAATTCAACGCCTGATTCACGAAGATTACGACGAAGAACTGTATCTTGGTCAACTGTAAGTCCACGAGAGTCAACAACAACGATAGATGCTGCTGCTTTCATTTTCTCAGCGACGATAGCAACCTGTTCAGCTTTCTTAGCAATAATAGCTTCACTCATTAGTAGTTTTACCTCCGTTTTTATTTTTGGGCTAGGCACAAAAAAATCGTACCTAAACCTAGACACGAAAGTACAATACGTTCCAAAAAAATAGTTACGTTTTGTGCCTCGGTTGGATGTTTATGAGTTTAACTCCCCAACTGTCTTAGGTCAGTTTTTTCAAACCTTATTTATAATATCATGACCTAAATCAGACGTCAAGAAAAAAATGCAATTTTTTTATTTTTTTCTCTATTTTTTTTCGAAGACCATAAAACCTCTCAAAATCTAAAGATTTCAAGAGGTTATTTCTAATCATACCTAAGGGCTTCGATAGGATCGAGTTTCGAAGCTTTATTAGCCGGTAGGAGACCAAAGATAATCCCTACAGCTGCTGAGAAGGCTATGCTTCCCATGGCTACACCAAGAGAAACCGTCGCTTTAAGGTCCATGGCATTCCCAATTGGACCAACGACTAGGGCTGCAAAGCCTAGCCCAATCAAACCTCCCAGAATAGTCAGAACCATCGACTCAATCAAAAACTGGGTCAAGATTTTACGACGTGTAGCACCTAAAGCCTTACGAAGACCAATCTCTCGTGTCCGCTCAGTTACCGAAACCAACATGATGTTCATAACACCGATTCCGCCAACTAATAATGAAATCCCAGCAATAGCTCCGACAACGGTGGTAATGGTTCCAAAGATCGTGTTCACCTGATCTAGGGTCGAACTCATATCTGCCGCCTTATATTCTCCATTATCATCTCGGGCCAACTGGGTCAAGCGTTTAGCAGCATCCTTAGCAACGCTACTACTATTTTTCACATCGGTCACATGGAAAAAAATCTGGCCAATAGCATCAGTGTTATTTTCAGCCGCTAACTGGGTATTGGCCACAAGAGCTGTTCCAATTTCACCATAGGCACCGATTGCTGTGTCTTTATTCTTATAAACACCAATCACACGATAATCATTGTTCCCAATAGTAACCACTTGGTTAAGGGCATCCCCATTCGTCTCAAAGAGTTTTTTAGCCACCATCTGATCAATGACAATAACTCGTGAAAAGTTTTTATAATCATTGTCTTGCAAGGAACGTCCTGTCAACATCTCTAACTTTTTAGCTTTAAAGTAGCCCTGACTGGCACCTGTGATATTAACATTCTTCACGGTCTTTTTTTGGAGGGAGATAGAGGAAGTTAGGCTGTTGGTCACAAAATAACTATCGATACCTGGCGTCTGCTTAGCCACTTGCTCCAACCAAACTTCTTTAACCGGTTTGGTCGGTTGTGACAAGTCCGCATAGGCAGGATCTAGCTCCTCACCCTTGGCTTCATAGTAGACTTGAACTGTATCCTTGTCACCAGTCACACTATCGGTAACACTCTGACGCATTCCATTTCCTAGCCCCATGATAAGTACTACCGCAGCAACACCAATGATGATTCCCAACATGGTCAGGAAGGACCTCATCTTGTGTGAACGGATAGAACTAAGAGCAAATTTCCAATTTTCCATTCTTACCTCCTAGTCAATCCGAACGCTATCAGTCGTATCTTGGGTAATTTCCCCATCACGAATGACAATCTTACGTCGGGCATAGTCTGCAATCTCTGGCTCATGGGTAACCATGACAATGGTCTTTCCTTCACGGTTTAGCTGGGTTAAGAGATCCATAATCTGGGTTCCTGTCTTGGTATCAAGCGCACCTGTAGGCTCATCCGCCAAAATGATTGCCGGATCGTTAGACAGTGCACGCGCAATGGCAACCCTCTGCTTCTGTCCACCAGACAGCTCCGATGGTAGGTGATGGCTACGGTCTGACAAGCCAACTTTTTCCAAGAATTGTTGTGCCCTTTGCTTACGTTCACGTGGAGATTTCCCTGCATAAATCAAAGGAAGCTCTACGTTCTTTTGGGCACTTAACTTTGGCAAGAGAAAAAACTGTTGAAAGATAAAGCCAATCTGGTCATTTCTTACCTTGGCTAGGCGATTTTCAGAGAGATCAGCCACATCCTCGCCCTCGAGTTGATAGGAACCTGTAGTCGGTTGATCAAGAAGTCCGATAATATTCATAAGGGTTGATTTCCCTGATCCTGAAGGGCCCATGATTGCCACGAAGTCCCCTTCTTCTACCGATAAGTCAATCCCCTTAAGGACCTGCAAGGACTCTTGACCATTTTTGAAAGACTTGGTGATGCTCTTTAAAACCATAAGTGCTGGCTTAGTCACTAGACCTCACCTCTTCTCCACTAGTGTCTTTTGATTGTTTGCTATCAGCATCCGTCACATCTTTTAGGATTTTGCCATCCTTAAGGGATTTATCTGCCTTGGTGATAACTTTTTGGCCTTCTTTAAGTCCTGAAGCAATTTCCTGTTGCTTGGCATCCGCATTGCCAAGTTTGACCTTGACTTGCTTGATTTTCTGAGTTTCATCATCGTAAACCCAGACATAGTTGTCAGAGCCTTTCTTGGTCACAGCAGTTACAGGAACCAACAAGGCATCATCATCTTTGGTCACTTCAAGTGATACATTAAAACCTTGCTTGAGCTTGCCTATAGGACTGGTCAATTGAACCTTGTATTCATACTGGGAACCTGTCTGTCCTGAATTGCCAGATGTACCCGCTGACTGACTGGCATTTTGCTTAGGATAATTGGAAACGTAGCTAACTTTCCCTGTCCAAGTTTGATCTGGGTATACTTTGGAAGTAATTTTGACCTTTTGACCTACTGAAATATTTGGAATGTCATATTCTGTTAAGGTTCCTTGAATCTCAAATTGGCCTTCACTGGTCACATGAACTAGAGTCTGGCTCTCTTTTGAAGCAGGATCCACAGAGTCCGCAACTTCTACAACTGTCCCATTAACATCTGAAACAATGACCGTTTGATTGAGGACGTCTTGTGCCTTTTCTAGCTCTGATGCTGCGTTAGCAACAGCATCATTATAATCTTGCAAGGTTTGGTAATTACTTGCCTCGGTTTGCTGACGCTGTTGAGGGCTAACGGTAGTCGTCGAATCATCCTCATCCGAATCACTACTTGTTTGTGCCGAAGCCGCAGGAGCCGTCCCATACTGTTGGAAATAATTACGGTCACGAACTGCCTTATTATAGGCACGGCTAGCCGTATCATAAGCCGCTTGGGCAGAGGTACTGTCGTATTGGACCAGTTGCTGACCAGCACTAACTTCCTCACCAACAGAGACTGTCACAGTGGCATTGCGTCCAATGGTATTATCAAAATAAACGTACTGTTCCGACTGAGCCTTCACCATGCCAGTCAGAAGGGTGGACGAGGCCAACTGCCCCTTGGTTACCCTACTTGCTGTAGGGGACTCGAAAGCCTTATCATCTTTGCCACCACCTGCAAAAAGGTTAAAACCTAGGACCAAAAGGACAAGGAAGCCAATTCCTCCAATGATCCAAACTCTTTTTTTATTTTTAAATAACTTTGGACTGATTTTCTTTCGCATAAGTCTCTCTTTTCTTTTGTATCACATAAATAAAACAATTGTAATACTTTTAACTTTCTGTGTCAATGGCCTTCGCTTAAATCCATGACACCATAGTGCAGCTTTTGATTGGGACGAATCTGACGTTCAAACCCAAGTTCCTCAAAAACGGTATCTCGAAAATGCGCCTTGATGATAATTTTTTCTCGTGCGACACGCTTAGCCTCATTTAACCATTCTTCTGTCAGACGACTGCCATTAGCTAGAGGTTTGATAGCTTGTAGATTTTCCGATTCCTTGATAGTCTCTGAAAACATAGGATCGGCATAGATGATATCAAAAGAGTGATCAGCCTGGTATTTCAAAAAGGATAAGCTATCGCTCTTAATAGCCTTAATAGAACGCGTCGCTTTTTCAAGTTGCTTGTCATCTGTCTGATAAGTGGCCAGACCACGAGAAACCACCTGAAAAATCACTTCTTGACTCTCAAGGGCAGTCACCTTATTTCCCGCTGCCGCCATAACTAGACTATCGGAAGCCAGACCCATGGTCGTGTCGAGAATAGACTTGGAAGACGGACCCAAAAGATTGACTAAAGCATCATGTGGTGCCTTAATCCTAAGAACTGCTGTATCTGGATGAAAGGATAGCTCACTGCCATCCGAATTGACAAAAGACAGTCTATCTTTATATAGAAGATAAAAAGCTCCAAATCGCTCTAAACATTTTGCCAAGGATAACTTGCGACGAGGCTGGTAGTCAGCTCCTAGTTCGTGGGCCAATTCTTGAGCACGCGCAATCAAGGCCTCATTTTCACGTAAAGATGTGGTAATAATCATGTTACTAGTATAGCAGAATCATAGGAAACAAAACTATAGACTTAGCTTTCATTTTTAACTTCTTAGCTTACATTTGTGTAAGAAAAAAGCCCCAGCAAGGCTGAGACTCAGAACATAATTAAACTATTTTTAAATATGAAATAGATTTTGCGAACCTAGTAAGCTTATACCGAGACTTTTCGCAGTGATAAAAACGTCTGAAACGATTAGTTTCAGGCGTTCGGAAGTTTTGAGACTTTCGGCTCAAAACTTAGTCATGGAACTTCGCAGAAGGTCGCTGACGTCCGTCATCACTTAAGAAAAGTCTCAAAAGAAAACTTTGTCATCAATAAAAAAGCCCCAGCAAGGCTGAGACTTTATTTCGTGATTAGATAGCTTCTGTTGTAAAGCTACGGCTTTCAAGCACACGCACCATAGCATCTGCTGTATCAAGCGCTGTGAAGAGTGGAATTCCAGCTTCAATAGCTGAGCTACGGATAGCTGCTCCGTCTTCGTCATAAGTACGTTTGTTACCAACCGTATTGATAATAGCTTGCGCTTTACCTGTACGAACGAGGGCTGGAATGTCGTTATCATCATTTTCACCCAATTTGTTAACAAGCGTTGCGTGAACCCCGTGTTCATTCAAGAACTTAGCTGTTCCCTCAGTTGCATAGATACCATAACCGATAGCATCGAAACGACGGGCCAAGTCAAGGGCTTCTTCTTTAGTATCATCATGAATAGTAAAGATGACATTACCAAAGGTTGGCAAGTGGAGGTAAGATGCTTCAAAGGCTTTGTAGAGCGCTTTTTCAAGAGTCGCATCTGTCCCCATAACTTCACCAGTTGATTTCATTTCAGGTCCAAGGAGGCTATCTACCTTAGCCAATTTTGTGAATGAGAAGACTGGTGCTTTGACATGGACATGGTTACTTTCTGGGTAAAGACCATCTTTGTAACCTTGTTCAGCCAATGATTTACCAAGAATCAAGTTTGTAGCAACTTGAGCCATTGGGATATCAGTAACCTTAGACAAGAATGGTACGGTACGGCTAGCACGTGGGTTAACCTCGATAACATAGACCGTTTCATCCTTAATAACAAACTGAATGTTCATCATACCGATACAGTTAAGACCAATAGCCAAACGTTTAGTGTAATCAGCGATAGTCTCTTGGATTTTCTTAGAAAGGGTTTGTGGTGGGTAAACTGCCATTGAGTCCCCTGAGTGAACCCCTGCACGTTCGATGTGTTCCATAATACCTGGAATCAAGACATCCTTACCATCAGAGATGGCATCCACTTCACACTCACGTCCAATGATATAGCTATCGACAAGGACTGGGTGGTCTGGACTTGCCTTAACGGCAGTACGCATGTAAGAACGAAGGTCATCTTCATTTTCAACGATTTCCATGGCACGTCCACCCAAAACGTATGACGGACGAACAAGAACTGGGAAACCAATCTTACGAGCTGCTTCAACCGCTTCTTCTTCATTTGTCGCTGTTTGTCCTGGTGGTTGCGGGATATCGAGGTCTTTAAGGGCTTGTTCAAAGAGGTCACGGTCTTCGGCACGGTCAAGGTCAGCAACCTGTGTACCCAAGATTTTCACACCAGCTTTAGACAATGGCTCTGCCAAGTTGATGGCTGTCTGTCCACCAAACTGAACCACGACACCCTTAGGTTGTTCCAATTCGATAACGTTCATCACGTCTTCAAAAGTCAATGGTTCGAAGTAAAGTTTATCTGAAACTGAGAAGTCTGTTGAAACTGTCTCAGGGTTAGAGTTCATGATGATAGCTTCGTAACCTGCAGCTTGGATAGCTTTTACAGAGTGAACTGTCGCATAGTCGAACTCAACCCCTTGTCCAATACGGATAGGACCTGAACCAAGAACGATGACAGATTCTTTATCAGATTTGATTGATTCATTTTCCCACTCGTAAGTTGAATAGAAATATGGTGTTGATGACTCAAACTCAGCCGCACAGGTATCGACCATCTTGTAGACAGGAACAATGTTATTTTCCAAACGTGTCGTACGAACTTGGTCGGCTGTTTGATTCCAAAGATCAGCAATCTTACGATCAGAGAAACCGTTACGTTTAGCTTCTTTTAGAACATCAACATCGCCTACGTGAGTAGCCAATTCTTGTTCCAATTCAAAGATATGGAGCAATTTGTCGAGGAAGAAGATATCAATCTTAGTCAACTCTGACAATTCTTCAATAGTGTAACCACGACGGATGGCTTCAGAAAGGTAGAAGAGACGGTCGTCTTGAGCTTTGACAATCTTTTCAACCAAGGCGTCGTCTGTGACGTCCGCAAGCTCAGACATTTCATTGTGGTAAACACCGATTTCAAGTGAACGGCAGGCTTTAAGAAGTGACTCTTCGATGTTACGACCGATAGCCATAACTTCACCTGTTGCTTTCATCTGAGTACCAAGACGACGTTCACCGTGTTCAAATTTATCAAATGGGAAACGTGGAATCTTAGCAACCACATAGTCAAGAGCTGGTTCAAACATGGCATAAGTTGTACCAGTGACTGGGTTAATCATTTCATCAAGTGTCAAACCAACAGCGATCTTGGCTGCCAATTTGGCGATTGGGTAACCAGTTGCTTTTGAGGCAAGGGCTGATGAACGTGATACACGTGGGTTTACTTCGATAACATAGTACTTGAAGCTATGTGGGTCAAGAGCCAACTGTACGTTACAGCCACCCTCAATTTTAAGGGCACGGATAATCTTCAAGCTGGCATCACGAAGCATTTGGTTTTCAATATCTGACAAGGTTTGCGTTGGGGCAAATACGATTGAGTCCCCTGTGTGGATACCAACTGGGTCAAAGTTTTCCATGTTACATACCACAAGAGCATTGTCTGCGGCATCACGCATAACTTCGTATTCGATTTCCTTGAAACCAGCGATAGAACGTTCAATCAAACATTGTGTTACTGGTGACAATTTCAATCCATTTTCAGCGATTTCACGAAGTTCTTCTTCGTTGGCACACATACCACCACCAGTACCACCAAGGGTAAAGGCAGGACGCACGATAACTGGGTAGCCAATTTCTGTCGCAAAGGCAACTGCTTCTTCAACCGTATTGACAATCTCAGATTCTGGAATTGGTTGTTCCAAATCTTCCATCAATTGTTTGAAGAGGTCACGGTCCTCGGCTTGGTCAATGGCAGACAATTTTGTTCCCAAAAGCTCTACTCCAAGCTCTTCAAGAATACCAGCTTTTGACAATTCCATTGCCATGTTCAAACCAGTTTGTCCACCAAGTGTTGGCAAGAGGGCATCAGGACGCTCTTTACGAAGAATACGTGTGACAAACTCAAGCGTAATTGGTTCAATGTAAACCTTATCTGCGATTTCTTTATCAGTCATGATTGTCGCAGGGTTAGAGTTAACAAGGACAACACTGTAACCTTCTTCTTTCAAGGCCAAGCAGGCTTGCGTACCAGCGTAGTCGAACTCAGCAGCCTGACCAATGATGATAGGACCAGACCCGATAACCATAATTTTTTTAATATCAGAACGTTTAGGCATAATTTATGATACAAAGCCCGTTAAGGACCCAGTGAAAATAGGAAACGTGACGACGACGCCCAAGCGTCTAGTCACCGTTTATCTTTTTCACATAGTCCCTAGGGCGTGTTCACTTCCGTGAACCTGTATCTTCTCCTTTCTATTTGACAACTCTCTGGTTGTCATTAAATAAGGTAGTAGACTGGGGCGAACAAGAGTCACACCCCACTATAGTCACTAGACAGTTGCAATTAACGACGTGCTTTTTCAGCTTGGAAAGCATCAATCAATTCCAAGAACTCATCAAAGAGATAGCTAGCGTCGTGTGGACCAGGTGCTGCATCTGGGTGGAATTGCACTGAGAATGCAGGGAAGTCACGGTGACGAACACCTTCAACTGACTTATCGTTAATTTCTTCGTGTGTTACCATGAGGCAATCTGGAAGTGACTCACGGTCAATGGCATAACCATGGTTTTGACTGGTGAAATCAACACGACCAGTCGCAATTTCACGAACCGCATGGTTAAATCCACGGTGACCGAACTTCATCTTGTAGGCCTTGGCACCATTAGCCAAACTAAACAACTGATGACCCATACAAATACCAAAGATTGGAATTTTACCTTGGATGCCACGAATCATATCAAGTGCATATGGCACATCTTCAGGGTTACCTGGACCGTTTGACAACATCACACCATCTGGATTAAGGTGAAGGATTTCTTCTGCGGTGATATCATGTGGCACCACAGTCACGTTACAATCACGTTTTGAAAATTCACGCAAGATAGAATGCTTGAGACCAAAGTCAACCAAAACGATATTTTTACCAACTCCTGGTGCTGGGTAGGCTGTCTTAGTTGATACCTGCTCAATATTGTTGGTTGGCAAAACAGTCGCACGCAATTGATCTTGCAAGTGCTCGATACTGTCACCAGGGCTAGCCAAAGTGGCCTTCATGGTACCGTGTTGACGGATAATCTTAGTCAAGGCACGTGTATCAATACCAGAGATACCAGGGATGTTTTTCGCCTTCAAAAACTCATCCAAGGTCATTTGGTTTCGCCAGTTGCTAGCACGACGGCTGGCTTCTGACACAACAACACCCTTAGTCGTTGGCTTAATTGACTCATAGTCGTCACGGTTAACACCGTAGTTACCAACAAGTGGATAAGTAAAAGTCAAAATTTGACCATTGTAAGACTGGTCTGTGATAGATTCTTGATAACCTGTCATACCAGTATTAAAGACGATTTCACCCGTCACATCCACATCAGCACCGAAGGCCTGACCTTCAAAAATAGTGCCGTCTTCCAAAATAAGTAAACGTTTTGCCATTATAGTAAATTGTTCCTTTCACTAAGATACAAGGGCGTTAAAATCTGAATGAAAATCAAATCTGACAGAGAGGCTCTAGCCTCTAGGAAGATATGTCTCTTTTCAAAGATTTAGCCCATGTTCTTTTTCGTCTGATTCTCTCAGGAATCGGTTAACGTTGTTTACGCTTTGCCATTTAAAATAGCTTCAATAATTGCCATACGGACAAAGACCCCGTTTTGCATCTGAGCAACGATACGAGCCTTAGGCGCCTCAACCAGACTATCAGCAATCTCCACATCACGATTAACCGGAGCAGGGTGCATGATAATCGCCTGATCAGCTAATTTGGCATAACGTTCTTCAGTCAAACCATAGAGAGCATGGTAGTCTTCTTTTGAAAATCCTTTGTCATCCCCATGACGCTCGTGCTGAACACGAAGCAACATGAGAACATCCAAGTCCTCAATGACGTCGTCAATGGCCACATGCTGACCATAAACATCAAACTCATTCGAGTACCACTCTGCCGGACCAGCAAAATAAAGCTGAGCTCCCAAACGCTTGAGAATCTGCATATTTGACTTAGCGACACGCGAATGCGTAATGTCACCTGCAATACAAATCTTAAGATTTTCAAAGGTTCCGAACTCTTCGTAAATGGTCATCAAGTCAAGCAAACACTGACTTGGGTGTTGCCCTGAACCATCACCACCATTGACAATAGAGGTCTGAATAGTTCTACTATCAATCAACTGCTTGTAATAATCGACTTCCGAGTGGCGGACCACACAGATGTCAACGCCCAAAGCAGACATGGTTAAGATCGTATCATAGAGGGTCTCACCCTTGTTCACCGAGCTAGTTCCAGCATCGAACTCAATCACATCCAAGCCTAGTTTTTTCTCAGCCACTTCGAAGGACTTGTGCGTTCGTGTTGAATTTTCAAAAAAGAGATTGGCAGCGAAATACTGTCGATCCAGCTGGAAATCAGCTCTGCCATTTTTAAAATCTCCACCTCGACGAATCAGGCCTAAGACCTCTTCATTCGTGAGGGTTTCCATTGTCACCAAATGTTTCAGTGACACTTTTCCATCTGCAATCGCCATAGTTTTTCCTTTTAAATTGATTGACTAATCTTTGCTACCTTTTTTAGGATCTGGCAAGATTTGATAGAGCAAGATACCAAGAATGGTTGAACTTGCCACACCCGTGATTTGAAGACCACCAAGGTCAATCATCAAACCACCGATACCAGATACCAAGATAACACTAGCAATCAAGAGATTCTTTTTATTATCAAAATCAATCTTATGTTCAACTAAAATTTTCAAACCGCTAGCAGCGATAACTCCAAAGAGGGCAATAGATAATCCGCCCAATACAGGAGTTGGAATAGAATGCAAGAGTGCTGATAGCTTACCAATAAAGCTCATCAAGACCGCAATCACTGCTGCGCCCGCAATAACGTAAACTGAGTAGACCTTACTGAGGGCCATAACCCCAATATTTTCACCATAAGAAGTTACCGGAGGAGCTCCAAAGAAACCAGCGATAATCTGTGCCAAACCATCACCAGTAAGGGTGTGGTCAAGTCCTGGATCTTTGAAGTAATCACGCTCAGTCAAACTGTTTAGAACCATGACGTGACCAAAGTGTTCAGTCATCGTCACAAAGGCAATCGGAGCCATGGTCAAAATCGCACTTGGGTAGAGCTTAAAGCTATAATCCACAAATGGAATGTCAAAGTTTGGAACTTGAATCCAATGTGCCGCAGCTACCTCTGAGAAATTGATAAAACTATGTCCTGTCAGCAAACCAAGAACCGCTGAGAAAATATAGCCCACAACTAAACCAAGCAAAATTGGGATAACACCGACAATCTTCTTGCCATACATGTTAAAGAGGATAACCGCAAAGAGGGTGACCATCGAAATCAATAGAGCATAGATACTATAGCTTTTATTTAAAGTTGTCGCATCATTGACTGCATTGGCTGCAAGGTTCAAACCAATCACCATGATAATGGGACCAACCACGATTGGTGGAAGGACCTTATCAATCCAGTCTTTACCCGCATACTTAACAATCAGAGCCACAAGCAAGTAAACCAAACCACCTGCCATGGCACCTTGAGCCACCGCTGCAATTCCATCCGTCTTCATAAGTGTCTGCATAGCCGCAATATAGGCAAAACTAGAGCCCATGTAAGCTGGAATTTTGTACTTGGTCACCGTCAAGTGAGCTAAAGTTCCCAAACCAGATGAGAAAAGAGCAATAGCGGGATCAATCCCAACCAAAATCGGCACAAGCACCGTCGCACCAAACATGGCAAACAAGTGCTGGAATGACAAACCAACCAATAAACCAGGTTTTGGCATATCATTCACATCATATTTTACGTTATTCACGATATCAAAGGACTCCTTAAAATTAAGATACAAAGCCCGTATAAAGCCTAAAGCAAAA
>NZ_KV791104.1:249695-250064 GCF_001807855.1 Streptococcus sp. HMSC10E12 | reverse complement strand
TTAGCCCGTGTTCAGTTAAATAAGATACAAAGGGACGTTTTAGCGTAGCTAAACATTTCTGTAGAAAAATAGGAAGTCGACAACGCACTCCAAAGAGTGCTAGGAGACTTATCTTTTTTCCTAAGAAATGAGTCCCGTGTTCAATTAACAAGATACAAAGCCCGTATAAAGCCTAAAGCAAAAATAGGAAATACGATGACGGAGCGCCAGCTCCTAAGAATATTTATCTTTTTTGCACAAGGCTTAGGGCGTGTTCAATTAAACAAGATACAAAGGGCGTATAAAGAGCAAAGTAAAATTAGGAAATCTGACGCTGAAGCTTTAGCTTATAGGATGATTTATCTATTTTACACAGCTCTTAGCCCGTGT